>JAUNPM010000052.1 GCA_030536675.1 Clostridia bacterium
TATTAATTCGGAAATTAACGAATACGAATATTTGACCGAAATTTTATCGTCACTTAGTGATGATAAAAAGGATTTATATAAATGGTATTATGTTGATAATATACCTATGAAGGAAATTGCAGAAAGAGAGGGAATAGAATACACTGCATTAAGAATGAAGTATGTAAGGCTCAGAAAAGAGATAAAAGAAAAGGTCAGAGAAATTTCCGAAAATAAATTTGTTACATAGTGTTAAAAGTTACCATATATAAATGTAAGTATTAATCGATTAAACTTATGGTTGGAGGCAGATATATATGAATGTCAAAAACGATGATATAAATAAAATCAAAGAACTGGACAGGGCAATTGAAAAGGGGGATATAAATGAGATAATGAGTATTATCAATGAAATTCCCGACAATGAGCCTGAAACAGATGTAAAAGAGTTCAGCAGAAACATTATTGAAAAATGCAGCAGGGAGGCATATACCATGAAAAGCAAAATATCAAGAAGGATAGCAATTGCAGCTGCGGCTATTGTGGCTGTTATGGGAGTAAGCGTTGGTGCAGCTACAATTTTAAGTCAGTTTACGTTTTTTAAAAACGGAGATTATGTAACTGTAACTTCAAATGAGAATTTAAGCCGAGAGGAGGCTGAAAAGCTGGCAGACGATGCAGTAAATCAAAATTTTGAACCTAACGAAAACAACACTGCTGTTGCACAGGAATTTGAAACAATTGAAGATGCTGAAAGGGAATATAATATGAAAATTGTATTGCCTGAGAAAATGCCCGAGCTTGAGCTTGTGGACGTAACAGGCAATCAAATGTATATGGGTGAAAACAGCAGTGATTCCACAATATGGATAAATTACGGCGATGCAGTGGAAAAAGCCTTTGGACTTACGGTAACAAAAAACAGTATTGACAATAAGGATGATGTTATGGTCATATCTTCTTCAGACGCTGAAAAAGACGGTGAAGAATTTGTATCCGACAAGGGATATAAATTCAATGTCTTGAAAGACGTTGATGAAGATACGGGAAGAGTTGCAAGAATATTGACTGCAAATGAAGGCGAATATGAATACAGTATGGTATTTATTGGATTTGATGAGAATGAAATAAATACAGTTGTAAATTCCGTTGACCTTAGTCAATATAAGAAGTAATATTTTATAAAAAGCCCTCTTTGGTTTTAAGACTAAAGGGGGCGCCCTTTCTTATTTAATTGCTTTTTTGCGTTTGGCTTTTAAAAGTATCAAAATATCTTCTTTTTCTCTTTGATCTGATGTAACAAGAAGTCTTGATTTTAACACTTCTTTATAATTATCTTTATTTAAAATTATTTTGTTTTTGTACATAACATATGACAGGCTTTGTAAAGCAAAGTCTTCAAATAAACCGCTGTCAATAAGTTTTTTATATTGCATAATTTCTTTCTTATGCTGACCGCTGTGTTTAAGTATGGAAAAATAATTTGTGTATGACCTTTCGTTATTTTCTATTTCAATTATTTTACGAGCCAGATATTCAGTATTTTTAAGTACTTTGCTGTCAGCAGGACATTCACAATAATCAAAAAGAAGATTTTGTGAATATGCGTATAGATCCTCTATAGATAAACCATCGGGAATACCGTTTTTAATTGAAATGTTTTTAATAAAATTTATCATTTTTAAGAAATCCTTTCAATAGCTTATATGATTTTAACAATGAGGATATTATACATCATTTTAGACCTGATTTATCACAAATGTAACCAAATACGCTTTTTTCGACATAAATAACATTCAATTACTGTTGATCATCATAAATATCCTTGAGTTTTATGGCAAGCATAATGGAAAATCTTTCTTCAAGGTTTGACAAATCTATACCTAAGAGTGTTTCTATTTTTTTAATTTTGTAATTAATTGTGTTTCTGTGTATATTCATTTCTTGAGAGGTCTTTAATACGCTTCCGTTATTTTTGAAATAACATTTAAGTGTTTTGAAATAATTGCTGCCGTTCCTGTTATCCAAAGCAATAAGGGGACCGATAATATTGCTGCAGTATTCATTTATTTTGGCTTTGTCTTTGATCTCAAATAAAATTTCACATTGTTTATCTCTGTTAAGGGCGCAGTTTGCAAGTATTTTGTTTGAAATCAAATTTTCTTCAGCCTGCTTATAATATTTATTTAAGTTCCTTATGCCCTGATTTATTTTACTTCTTCCACATAAAGTAAATTTGTTTAAGGTCTTTAATATTAAATCAATTTCATTTTCCAATACATTGGGATTTGTGTGTGCTGCTATAACGATAAGTTTTTTTTCGAGAACAGTAATAAATACACAGCTTGTAATATTTACAAGGCTGTTGCGGACATTGTTTGCAAGTTCTCCTGCTGCTTCCTTGCTTAGGGTCGATATATCGCCCGCAGCTATAGCATAAAACTTACCGTCTGTAAAGCCGTATTCATTAAACAGGGCTTTGTTTGCTTTGCTTCTTGTGGGTATCAAAAGTGCTATGTTTACTGCATTTTGCATATTTGCTATAAATCTTTCGTCCTCCAAAAGGGCGGTGCTTACTGCTTTGCCTACATTTACGAGCTTTTCGGTCCATGGTATCTCAAAAAGAGGGAGGCTCTTTTCATTGCAGTAGTCTATAACTTGGGGTGGAATATGATTTATGTATTTTCCGCAGTTAAATATTATGCCTGATATGCCGTGTTTATAAAGAGCGTCTATAAATTCAATTATTTTATCGGTATCCTCTCCAAGCTCTATACCTGTTGTAAATATAATTTCGTTGCCTATTATAAAATCAGCAACACTTGTATCCTCTGCAATATGATACCACCTTACGGTCCTGTTAAGTCCCTTTTCTCCTGCCGAAAGGGTAATGTTAAAATTTTTCAGCTTTTTTAAAAGTTTCCAAACATACATAGAAAGCCTTCTTTCCGCAAATAAAAAGAGGCATAAAACTATTGTTTAATGCCTCTCTGCTAAGTTTAAAAAATATTAAAATTAAATAAGATTTAAAATCTCTTCCTTTGAAATTACGCCTACGCTTATATTGTGAACCTTTCCTTCTCTGAATGTAATAAGTGTAGGTATTGACATAACCTTGAATTGCTGTGCAAGCTCGGGCTGCTCATCAACATTTACTTTACAAACCTTTATTGCATCGTTTTCTTCTGCTATTTTATCTACAACAGGTGACAACATTCTGCACGGACCGCACCATTCTGCCCAAAAGTCAACAAGGACAGGCTTGCTGCTTTTTAAAACTTCCGTTTCAAAATTATCCTTTGTTAAAGTAATAACTGACATATATACACCTCCGTTTTATATTAATTATAGTTTGTCCGAATTATGTGATTAATTTCACTCGTTAAAAAATTTTTCTTTGATTTTTAAGAATGATAAAGGACTGATAACATGTTCAATTCTGCAGGCATCATGAGCTGCTGTTTCATCATCAACACCCAATGAAATAAGAAATTTTGTGAGAACTCTGTGTCTTTCATAAATAGTTTCGGCAATTTTCTTACCTTCATCGGTGAGTAAGATCTGATTAAGTCCGTCTACATCTATAAGACCTTCTTTTCTGAGTACGGACATAGCTCTGCTTACGCTTGGCTTGGATACACCAAGCTCATTTGCTATGTCTATGGATCTGACATAGCCTTTTCGTTCTTTTATCATAAGTATAGCTTCAAGATAATTTTCGCCTGATTCCTGTATAGCCATTTTTAAACACCTCCGCCTATTTATTAATAATAACATATTTCGTCACCATTTTCAATCATATTTTATTGAACTTCTCTTTTTTATGTGTTATACTGAAATAGTATTATAATTTAAATTAATTAAAGGGGGTTTTACAATGATATTGGATTTATTTAAACTTGACGGCAAGGTCGCTGTAGTTACGGGAGCAAACACGGGACTTGGTCAGGGTATGTGCGTTGCTCTTGCACAGGCGGGAGCAAAGGTATGCGGAGTGGCAAGAAGAAGCTGCGATGATACAAAAAAGGCGGTTGAGGAAAACGGCGGAGAATTTTTTGAAATTATAGCAGATCTTGGCTCAACAAAGCAGATCGACTATATTATATCAGAAGCTAAAAACAAATTCGGCAAAATTGATATTCTTGTAAACAATGCAGGTATAATTTTAAGAGAGGACGCCGTTAATGTAACAGAGGAAAATTGGGACAAGGTAATTGACATTAATGAAAAGGTCGTATTTTTCCTTGCTCAGGCTGCCGCAAAGGAATTTATCGCACAAGGCACAGGCGGAAAAATAGTCAATATCTGTTCTATGTTAAGCTATCAGGGAGGAATAAGAGTTCCCGCATATACTGCAAGTAAGTCTGCCATACTTGGTCTTACAAGAGCTCTTGCCAATGAGTGGGCAGGAAAGGGCATCAATGTAAACGGCATTGCGCCCGGCTATATGGCTACAAACAACACAAGTCAGCTCAGAGATGACGAAAAGCGTTCAGGTGAAATACTTGAAAGAATACCTGCGGGACGCTGGGGCACACCTGATGATATGATGGGTGCCGTAATATATCTTTGCTCAGATGCAGCTGCATATGTAAACGGATTTACACTTGCTGTAGACGGCGGCTGGCTTGCAAGATAAAAAATCTATGGAGGAAATAATGTCAGGTTTATTTATTACAATTGAAGGTACCGACGGTTCAGGAAAAACAACACAAATAAAACTGCTTCAAAAATATCTTGAGGAAAAGGGTTTTAATGTTGTGTGCACAAGAGAACCCGGAGGCACACCTATAAGCGAAAAAATAAGAGAAATAATAATTGATAAAAATAATGATGAAATGACCGATATGACAGAGGCTCTTTTATATGCTGCGGCGAGAGCACAGCATACAGAGGAAGTTATACTGCCAAGTCTTAAGGAGGGCAGTGTTGTAATAAGCGACAGGTTTACCGACAGCTCGGTCGTGTATCAGGGATTTGCACGCTCAATGGGTGAAAGGTTAATAAAAAACATTAATAAATATGCTGTAGGTGATCTTGAACCTGACATAACCTTTCTCCTTAAGCTAAAGCCCGAGGACGGACTTTCAAGAAAGAGGAAGCAGGCGGAGCTTGACAGGCTTGAAGCTGAAAAATTCAGCTTTCATCAAAGGGTGTATGACGGATATGTCAGACTTTCAAAGAGATGCAAAAACAGGATAAAGGTAATAGACGCTCTTAAGCCTGTTGAGGAGGTGCACCTTGAAATTAAGGAAGGGATAAACGAGCTTTTGGAGAAAAACGGAATTTAATGAAAGGAATGGGATATAATGAAAAGCCGCATATTCGAGGAATTTGTGAAATTTGTTATATCCCCTGCTTATAAGTATGAACTTCAGTCAGATCATAGGACATAAAAAAGTAATTGAACATTTGCAGCAGTCTGTGCTGCACAACAGAATAAATCACGCCTATATATTTGACGGAGTAAAAGGTATAGGCAAAATGACAATAGCAAAAGCATTTGCCAAAACTCTTAACTGCGAAAAGGGTGGGATCGAACCTTGCGGAGAATGTATAAGCTGCAAGACATTTGACGAGAACAACAACCCTGATATTATATATGTTACTCACGAAAAAAAGGACATAAGGGTCGATGAAATAAGAGAGCAGATACTTAAAAATATAACTTTAAAGCCTTACAGGAATAAGTATAAAATATTTATAATACCTGAAGCAGACAAAATGAATGTGCTTGCTCAAAATGCTTTTTTAAAGACCCTTGAGGAACCTCCCGAATACGGAATTTTTCTGTTGTTATGTGAAAACTACAATAAATTTCTTGTGACTGTTCTTTCAAGATGTATTATGTTTAAGCTGCATCCTCTTTCAACGGAGGTCATAAGCGATTATCTTGTTAAAAATATGAATATTTCTTTGGAACAGGCTAGGCTTTACAGTATATATTCACAGGGAAGCATAGGAAATGCAGTTGAGCTTTTAAACTCGGAGGAATTTAGGGATATAAGAGATACGGCAGTGGAAACTGCCGTAAGGCTTGAGGATGCGGATCTTATTGAGCTTTATAAAATTACCGATGATCTAAAGGAAAATAAATCGGCTCTTGACAGAATACTTGAAATAATGTACCTTGTATACAGAGATGCTCTGGTTTTAAAAGAAACGGGAGATGAAAGCAGAGTTATACAGGGAGATAAATTGGAACAGACAAAAACAATAGCGGAGAAAACATCGGCTTCAATGCTGATAAAACGCTGTGATCATATAAACGATACGAGAAACAGGCTCGGCAGAAACGGAAATACTCAGCTTTTGCTTGAAACACTGTTTTTTAAAATAAAGGAGAAATAGAATGATAGTAGTAGGTGTAAGATTTAAAAAGGCAGGTAAGATCTACTATTTTGACCCTGAAAATACGGAATATTCTTACGGTCAAAATGTAATAGTGGAAACTGCAAGAGGTGTGGAGTTTGGTACTGTGGTTGTGCCCAACCGTGATGTAAATGATAAAAATATTGTGCCTCCTCTTAAGCCTGTTACAAGAAAAGCAACTGCGGCAGATATTGAAAAAAACAAATCAAACAAACAAAGGGAAAAGGAAGCCTTTGATATTTGTGTTGAAAAAATAAAAGCACACAAACTTGAAATGCGGCTTATAGCTACGGAGCTGACATTTGATAATAATAAAATCATATTTTATTTTACGGCTGACGGAAGAATTGATTTCAGAGATCTTGTCAAAGATCTTGCCGCAATATTCAGAACGAGAATAGAATTAAGACAAATAGGCGTAAGAGATGAGGCAAAGTATGTAAACGGAATAGGAATATGCGGCAGAACATTATGCTGTGCCACTTTTTTGGGGGATTTTCACCCTGTGAGCATTAAAATGGCAAAGGATCAGGGCTTATCACTTAATCCTTCAAAAATATCGGGTGTATGCGGCAGACTTATGTGCTGTCTTAAGTATGAACAAAATGCCTATGAGGATCTTCTTAAAAATCTTCCCAAAGAGGGGGATATTATAGATACTCCCGAAGGGCAGGGTGAGGTTTTAAGCGTAAACGTATTAAAGCAGGTTATTAAAACGGCAATAAGAAAACCGCCCAGAAATGATATTGGCATAAGCTTTTTTTCACCTGATGAGATAACAATATTAAAGAGAAAACACCGCAGAGAAGAACAAATTTCAAAGGAAGATTTAAAGGATTTGCTGGATTAATATGATTTTTGAAAATGAAAGGATCGATGATCTTCATCGGAACGGATATAAAATAATACAAAATACAAAGGGATTTTGTTTTGGTATTGACGCAGTGCTTTTAAGCGGCTTTGCCAAGGTAAAAAAAGGCGAAAAAGCTCTTGATTTGTGTACGGGAACAGGTATAATACCAATACTTCTTGAGGCTAAAACACAAGGAGAGCTTTTTTGTGCAATTGAGATACAGGAAGCGGTTGCGGATATGGCTGTGCGTTCCGTTGCTCTTAACGGACTGGAGGATAAAATTAAAATTGTTGCAGGTGACATTAAAAAATGTACGGAATATTTTAAGATAGAGTCTTTTGATGTGATTACCTGTAATCCGCCCTATATGACTGCGGGAAGCGGCTATATGTGCGAAAGCTCGCCAAAGGCAATATCAAGGCACGAAATACTCTGCAACATTGACGATGTTTTTGGGGCTGTATTTAAAATGCTTAAATACGGTGGAAGAATGTATATGGTACATCGCTGTGAAAGGCTTGCGGATATATTTGTATCTGCAAGAAAAAATGGCATTGAGCCTAAAAAAATGGAGCTTGTTTTGCCTTATGAGGGAAAAGCTCCGGAGCTTGTTTTAATTGAGTTTGTAAAGGGAGGAAAAGCGGGACTTAAGGTCAATGCTCCTCTTGTTATATATAACTCGGACGGAAGTTATACGGAAAAAGTATACAACATTTATTATAATTAGGAGAAAATATGTTATACATCTGTGGTACGCCAATAGGAAATCTTGAAGATATGACGCTGAGGGCAATACGTGTGCTTAATGAAGTGGATCTGATCGCCGCAGAGGACACACGTCAAAGCGTAAAGCTGCTTAATCATTTTAATATTAAAACACCTCTTACAAGTTATTATGAGCATAATAAGGAGGTCAAGGGACCTCAGCTCATTAATATGCTTAAGGAGGGGAAAAACATAGCTCTTGTTACAGATGCGGGAATGCCCGGAATATCGGACCCCGGTGAGGACTTAATAAGTCTTTGCTATGAAAACAATATTGATGTTACAATAGTTCCGGGACCTACGGCAGTTATTACGGCACTTGTTTTAAGCGGCTTAAATACAAGGAGCTATGTTTTTGAGGGATTTCTTCCAAAAAATAAAAAGCAGAGAAAGGAAATTCTTTTAAAGCTAAAGGGAGAAACAAGAACAACCGTATTTTATGAGGCTCCTCATCATCTTTTAAGCACGTTAAGGGAAATATATGAAAGCACGGGAACAAGGCGTGCTGCTGTTGTAAGAGAGCTTACAAAAAAACACGAAACAGTAAACAGAGGCTTTATTGAAGAATTAATAGATTATTTTGAAGAAAATGAACCAAAGGGTGAATTTGTAATTGTAATTGAAGGTGCTGATACGGAGGAGATAAAAGCACAGGAAATGGCCGAAGCAATGGAAATGTCAATAAGAGAACACTTTGAAAGCTATTTGTTAAAGGGTATGGACGAAAAAAGTGCAATGAAACAGGTTGCCAAGGACAGAGGAATAGGCAAGAGAGATGTATATAAAGAAATAAAGGGTTGATAAAATGGTTAGAAAGCTTTTGGTTGGAGTGGGTTTTGTTTCTTTGGTGCTGGGAATTGTAGGGGCTGTTCTTCCCGTTGTGCCGACGGTGCCATTTTTGTTTGTGTCATATGTTTGTTTTAAAAACGGTTCGCCTAAATTTCACAGCTGGTATATAAATACAAAGTTTCATAAAAATTATTTGAAAAGCGTCAGATTTTTTAAATCACTGTCCTTAAGGTATAAAATACTTTATATTGCAGGCATATTGTGCTTTTTTGCGGCATTGGGGACAATATATTATTTTGTATATAATAATTTTATTTCAGCTTTTTGGAATGAAAGGCATATATAATAATATAGAGTTTTTCAAAGGAGATCAGATGAAAAAAATATTTTTTATTTTTATAATATATATTTTTATATTTCCTTTATGTGCATATGGATATGA
>JAUNPM010000053.1 GCA_030536675.1 Clostridia bacterium
CTCGTTTACTGCCACATAATTTTTCTTAATAATATTCATTTGTATTGCAGAGGCAACATCTTCATTTACATTGGCTTCCTCTATTACTCCCTTTAAAAACAAGGCGTGTCCCAGATCCAGCTTAAAGTCATTGACACCTGAATTTAAAAGAGAGCTTATTGCGGCAGTGACGACCTCTGCGTCTGCTTCAATTGAATTTACGCCTAAAAGCTCGATGCCTGCCTGTGTAAATTCTCTCAGCTTGCCTTGATAGTTTTTATTTGTTCTGAACATATTGTCTATGTAATAAAATTTTAAAGGCAAATCATTTTTATTATAGGCTGTTGCGGCAATTCTTGCAATGGCAGGGGTCATATCGGGTCTTAACACAAGGAGTGAGCCGTCGTGGTCAAGAAATTTAAACACTCTGCTGTCCTTTACTCCGCCCATACCGCAGAAAACATCGTTATATTCAAAGGTAGGGCTTGTAACGGGCAAATAACCGTAGCTTTCAAAAACCTGAGCAATGTTTTTTTCAATATTTTTCTTTAATATACATTCATTTGGTAAATAGTCCTTGACACCTTCGGGGGTGTGCAGTTTATTTATTAACATAGTATTATCCTTCCGTAAAATATTTGCTTTATCCAATTAAAGCGTTAAACTGAATATATTATAGCACATATATTTAATTTGTCAAGTATATGTAATTTAAAATTGTCGAGAAGTATTAAAATAAATTGAATATACCACTTATTTTACTCCATAAATTTTCTTTTGTCAAAGATTTTAAGGCAATATAATAAAAAAATTGAAATTACTTTTTAAAAGTAAGGTAACAATAAAAATATTTTCCAAACGATTTTAATTAATATAAAAAACTGTGGGTGAGTAAAAAAATAATCGTAAAAATACAATCATTTCAAACTCACCCACAGAAAAAGCACATAGTTTATGTTTAACTGATATGGTTATTTAAATATTCCACAACCGTAAATATGTATTCACTGTTTGTAGGGCGCCTGCCGTCATAGAGATCTCCGAAGCCCATTTTGGCATAAAATCCGTTTCCTCCGCATCGGTTCCATGCTGATTCAATGGCGTGTCTTATGGAGCGTTCAACTCTGTCTGCCGTAGTGTTATTGTTTCTTGCAATTTCGGGATAGAGAAATTTTGTGACGGCTTCAAGAAAGTTTCTGTTGTAATATCCCATTGTAATAGCGTCCTTCAGGTATTTGTGCCCGCGGAGGTTAGGCAAAATACCTGTTTCGTTTAAAATTGTTGAAATGGTTCTTTCAACTGCCATTTGCTTGCTTTTATTTTCGGCACTGTAGTTTATACCTGTGTTTCCCATACTTATATCCATTATTTTTTTGACAAGGCTGTCAATGTCGTAGGGGCGTATAATAACATAATTAATACCGAATCTGAAAGCGGCAGACGACATAATATCTGAATCCTTATTGGCTATTAAAATTACTTTTGCGTTGAGATTTTGAGTTTTGACAAGTTTAATTTCGTCAAGAATATCCAAAATATTTTCTCTTAAGCTCTCAATATCGCAGACTGCCGTATTTGAGCTGCCGTTTTTTATTTCATTTATAGTGTCGGATATATTTTCGGAATCAATAATTTTATCTATCTCATCTACACATTTAAGCGCATTAATTATTATTTCTTTTTCGACTTTGTCAGCAATTGTTATAACCAGATCCATAAATTATCCTCCGTTCCATATATAATGTTAAAATACGCACTTATTGTCTGTGTATTTTATTTTAACACACTTAAAGAATTTGTCAATATGTTTTTAGAAATCTAACATATTTTCTATAAAAATACCATAACCTTTTGTGGGGTCGTTTACAAATACGTGAGTAACCGCACCTATGAGCTTACCGTTTTGAACAATGGGACAGCCGCTCATACCCTGTACAATGCCTCCTGTTTCATTTAGGAGTCTTTTGTCGGTTACTGTCAAAATAAAATTTTTGGTGTCACTTGTATTATACTTGTTTATGCTGTCAATATGAATACTGTATTTTTCAACAAATTTCCCGTTAATATTGACATATATCGACGCTTCTCCCACTTTTACATCGTTTTTATAGCCTATGGGCATTTCAATTCCTTTTATATCACTGCACATATGACCGAAAATGCCGTTTTTTTGATTGCTTTCAACGTAGCCTATTGTCTTGTCAAAATAAATATCTCCTATTAATGAACCCGGTGTGCCTGCTTTGCCTTTTTCAGCCTTTTTTGTTTTTGCTTCAAGAATTTCTCCTCCGTCTATTTCCATTAATTTGCCTGTGTCCACATCGTTTATGGGGTGTCCCAAGGCGCCGAAGGTGTTGTTTGAACGGTCATAATAGGTGATCGTGCCTATTCCCTGTGTGCTGTCTCTTACCCATAAGCCCAGCTTGTATGTTCCCTCGTCAACAGATTTTACGGGGCTTACTTCAACGGTTATATTTTTATCATCTCTAAGGGCTTGTATTTTAACGGGGGTTTCGCTGTCGGCAAGCTGTGAAAGCTCTTCTTTTGTTTCTACGCTTTTGCCGTTTACCGACAATATTATATCTCCTGATTTTAAAATATTTTTACAGGGGGCATAGTCCTTTTTGTCAAAGCCTCTTACCTCTCCTACGCCCAGAACAAGAACGCCCTTGGCATCAACGCATATTCCCACGGTCTTGCCTATTACTTCAACCTTTTTTTCGGGCATAAAGCAAAGGCGGACATTTTTAACGGGCAAGCCCAAGAGCTTGACCTTCATTGCGGCAATTGTATCAGCCTCACTGCTTATAATATTATTATCACTTAAATCAACCTCAATATTGTCCTTAAGCTTTTGATTGTTGATGCTTACGACCTCGTTGCTTAAAACTTCTCCGTTAAAGGGTGCGGATATGTTCATAACATAGCTTTCGCCTGTTGTCATATATATATTTTTTGGAATAAAAATATATTCAATTACAAAATATAATAATGTAATAAATAAAAAAAATCCAATTACAGCAAATGATTTTTTTCTGTTCATTAAATTCACCTCACATAATTAAAATTACCGATGTAGGGTGCATTTATACAGACCTCTTTATGCCGTAATTGCCATTACTTATATTTTGAAAATTATGTTTATATTTTAATTTATGCTGTTAATTTAAATGGAAATGTGTTATACTATGTGTAAAATTAACAATGAGGTGAATAAAAATGCAGAAATGGAAAAAAAATATAAGAGATATTGAACCTTATGTTCCGGGAGAACAGCCCCAAAGCAGCAACATTATTAAATTAAATACAAATGAAAGTCCTTTTGCTCCGTCACCCCAAGTAAAAAAAGCCATAGAGAAATATGATTACGAAAAATTAAGATTATATCCCAGCTTTGTGTGTAAAGAGCTTAAAGGTGCTTTAAAGGATATATATAATGTGGAGGAGGATGAAATATTTTTGGGCAACGGCTCCGATGAGGTCCTTGCACTGTGTTTTATGACTTTTTTTAATTCGGGTAAAAAGATACTTTTCCCTGATATTACATATTCTTTTTATGATGTTTGGTGCAGGCTGTTCAATATAGATTTTGAGAGAGTGCCTCTTAATGATGATTTTTGTATTGTTAAGGAGGACTATTACAATGAAAACGGAGGAGTTGTAATAACAAATCCAAATGCTCCCACAGCAATATATATGGAGGTTTCGGAAATTGAGGATATAGTTAAAAACAACGATGACGTTATTGTTATAGTTGATGAGGCTTATATAGATTTCGGAGGAAAAAGCGCAGTTGAGCTTATACATAAATATGACAATGTGGTCGTTGTGCAGACCTATTCAAAATCAAGGAATCTTGCGGGAATAAGACTTGGCTTTGCAATGGCAAACAGAGAGCTTATAAATGCCCTTGAGGCCGTTAAAAACAGCTTTAACAGCTATACTGTGTCATCTCTTTCACAGGTAATAGCAGCAGCCTCTGCAAGGGACGTTGAATATTTTGAAAAATGTGTAAATGAAATAATTACTGCAAGAGAATGGACGGTAGAGGAGCTTTCAAGGCTGGGCTTTGAAACACTGCCAAGTAAGGCGAATTTTATATTTACAACAAACAAAAGCATAAGTGCAAAGGAGCTTTTTGATTTTCTTAAGAGCAAGGGCATATATGTGAGATATTTTAATAAGCCGAGAATAGATCAATATCTCAGAATAACAATAGGAACAAAGGAACAAATGGAAGAGCTTATAAAAGCCGTTAAGGAATTTTTGAACAAATGATAATAATAAAAACCTCAGCAAAAGGAAAATTGTTTTGCTGAGGTTTTTACCGTTAAATAAGGTTTTCGGGATTAAGGCACTTTAATTGATCTATAACAAACATACCGTCTTTTCTTATTAATACGTCGTCAAAGTAAATTTCCCCGCCGCCGTATTCCTCTGTTTGAATAAGGACAAGATCCCAGTGTATTGCGCTTCTGTTGCCGTTGTCGGCATCATCATAGGCATTGCCCGGAGTAAAGTGTATTGACCCCCTTATTTTTTCGTCAAAAAGAATATTTTTCATAGCCTTTGTAATATAGGGATTTACACCGATTGCAAACTCACCTACATATCTTGCACCTTCATCTGTGTCAAAGACATTGTTTACTCTTTCAGTGTCATTGGCTGTGGCTTCCACTATTTTGCCGTTTTCAAATGTAAGCTTAACATCGGTGTAGGTAACACCCTGATATTCTGTGGGAGTGTTGTAAGAAATCGTTCCGTTTACGCTGTCCTTTACGGGAGCAGTGTAAACCTCTCCGTCGGGAATATTCATTTCTCCTGCACACTTGATCGCCGGAATATCCTTAATGCTGAATGTAAGGTCTGTGCCCTTGGCAACTATTCTTACCTTGTCGGTTTTATTCATAAGCTCAACAAGATTATCCATTGCCTTGCTCATTTTGCTGTAGTCAAGACAGCAAACCTTAAAATAAAAATCCTCAAAGGCTTCAAGGCTTGTGCCTGCTGACTGGGCAAGGGAATTGTTTGGATACCTTAAAACCACCCATTTTGTTTTTAATCTGGTTTCAAGGATAGCATTGTCATAGGACTTTGCCCAAATTGCCTGCTTTTCTCCCGGCACGTCTGCAAGCTCTGATGTGTTGTCGTTGCAGCCTATGCCTATATATGCGTCCATAAGAGCCATACGGGCATTGTCTATTTCCTTTATTTCATTAAATTGCTCTTCGCTGCAGCCCATTAAAAGCTCTCTCTGTATAATATTTGACTTTATTTCAACAAAGGGATATGCACCTGCATTGTAAATTTCTCTTATAAGAGCTTTTACAAGAGGGAAGGCTGATGTGCCGTTGCAGTTAATAAGAACTCTGTCGCCTTTTTCTATATGGCAGCTGTAATTAACAATGTTCTTTGCAAGTTCAAAAAATCTGTTATCCATATGTTTTACCTCTTTTCGTTTTTTATAGCATAGCCAAATTATTTAAATTTATTCAATATATTTTTGTATGTTTGCTTTGTAAAGGGCAAAACCTAAGACGGAGAAAATCACAAGACTTCCCACTGCCTGTATAATATTGGAAATAACAGAGCCTGCCGCAGCTGCAATTCCGTACATTATGCTTTCGCATATAAAATAGCCCAAAACCATCCAAAGGACTCCCAATACAGCTGCCGCAATATTTCTGAAGCTGAAAAATTTGCCGCCCTTAAGTGCAATGAGGGTCACAAACAAGCCTTCAAGTCCTTTCACCAAAAATGTAACGGGCACATAGTTTGTGTAGCCTAACAAAAGATCGGCAAGAGCCGAACCAAGTCCTCCCGCAACAGCTATGTAAGGAGCACCGAAGGCTCCGCCTAAAAGAACAGCCGAAATAAGAATAATGCTGTCACCTACGTTTATGTAGCCGTTTGTTGCGGGTATGGGAATGTGTATGCACATCGTTGCAACGCAGGTCAGCGCCACAATAAGACCCATAATACATAATTTTTTTGTCTGCATATTTATTACCTCCTTAAACAGTTTACATTTTAGCACATATGGAAGAGAAATACAAGAAAAAGAAAAAATCAGGAAAAATCAATTTGAAATATTACATACAAGTTTTATTTGACTATGTATGGATTATACATTATAATTAGGTTATGTCTGAAAATTGCCTTAAGGTATATAATAAGGCGGAGCATTAATAAAAATTAAACGGTGTGTGATAAAATGATTTTCGGACAGCCTTGAGAAATGATCTAAAATAAAAAAACTGAGGTTGATAATATGCTGTATGAAACAGAAAAGGAAACAGAAAGAGTTATACTTGTAGGCGTAGATACAGGGGACGGTGAATTTGACACCGAAAGCTGCCTTGATGAGCTTGGAGAGCTGGCAAAAACCGCTGGTGCGGAGGTTGCAGGCAGGCTTATACAAAAAAGAGAGGCAATAAACAGGGCGACTTATTTGGGAAAAGGAAAAATTGAGGAGCTTAAAAATTATATTGATATGGTTGATGCCACGGGTATCATATGCGACGATGAATTAAGTCAAAATCAAATCAGAAATCTTGAAAATGCTCTCGACACAAAGGTTATGGACAGGACGCTTGTTATACTTGACATTTTTGCAGGGAGAGCAAGCTCTGCGGAAGGCAAGGTACAGGTGGAGCTTGCACAGCTTAAGTATAAATTGGCTCATCTTACGGGAAGAGGAAAGGAAATGTCACGTCTTGGCGGCGGCATAGGCACAAGAGGACCGGGAGAAAAGAAGCTGGAAACGGACAGAAGAAATATTGCGGACAGAATATCAGACCTTAATAGAGAGCTTAAGGAGATCGAAAGACACAGAAGCGTTTTAAGAGAAAAAAGAACCGAAACGGGAGTGCCCGTTATTGCCCTTGTGGGATATACAAATGCAGGGAAATCCACTCTTCTTAATACTCTGACGGGTGCGGGAGTTCTTGCGGAGGATAAGCTGTTTGCGACTCTTGACACAACAACAAGAGCTGTTGAAACTGAAAGCGGCGCCAAGTATCTTTTTACGGATACCGTAGGCTTTATTCAAAAGCTGCCTCATAATCTTATAAAGGCATTTAGGGCTACTCTTGAAGAGGCTAAATATGCCGATATATTGGTACACGTTGTTGATGCGTCAAATAAAAAAAGAAATGAACAAATGAATACTGTGTACAGAACACTTAAGGAGCTTGGAGCCAATAACAAGCCTGTTGTGACAGTGTATAACAAGATAGACAGGGAAGAGGTGGAAAAGCCTCTTTTTAAGGATAAAATGGCTTTGGAAACAATATCCATATCAGCTAAAAAGGGCATAAACACAGATATGCTTATTGAAAAGACCGAGGAAATAATAAAGTCCTTCAAAAAAAGCATTAAGGTCGTTATTCCATATGATATGGGGCAGCTTTTGTCAATTATACACGGAAACTGTGAAATTACAAAAAGTGAAAACAGGGCAGAGGGCTATTATTTTGAGCTGTATGCAGACGAGGAAACGGAAAACAGACTTAAAAAATATATTGTAAAATAAAAGCAAATTGAAAAACAAACAGGAAGGAAATATTAAAATGTTTGAGGTTGATTTAGATAATATAAATACAAGCAGTGTGCCGCCTTTGGATAAAAACGAAAGGCAGTATTACTATATGGCTAAGGTAAGAGATATTATAAGGGAAAAATCACGGGAAAGAGGAAAGCCCTTTACTTTCTTTATACAGACCTTCGGCTGTCAGATGAATGCCCACGATTCCGAAAAATTAAGGGGTATGTTAAGAGAAATGGATTATGAAGAAGCAGAGGAAGAAAAAAATGCGGATTTTGTAATATACAACACCTGCTGTGTGAGAGAAAATGCGGAAAACAAGGTTTACGGAAACTTGGGCTATTTAAAGCACAGTAAAAGAGAAAATCCCCATATGAAAATTGCTCTTTGCGGCTGTATGATGCAGCAGGACACTGTTTTGCAGACCATAAGACAGAAATACAAGCACGTTGACATTGTGTTCGGTACCTTTAATTTATATAAGCTTGCCGAGCTTATGTATACAAATTTTGAAACGGAGGCTCCCGTTTTTGACATATGGAAGGAGCACGGTGATATAGTTGAGGATCTGCCTACAATAAGGCATTTTAAATATAAGGCAAGCGTAAACATTATGTTTGGCTGTAATAACTTCTGTTCATACTGTATTGTGCCTTATGTAAGGGGAAGAGAAAGAAGCAGATGCTCCGCAGACATTATAAATGAAATAAAGGCCCTTGCAGCTGACGGCGTAAAGGAAGTAACTCTGCTTGGACAAAATGTAAACAGCTACGGAAGGGGACTTGAAGAGGAAATTACATTTGCCAAGCTCTTGAGAATGGTAAATGAGGTGGAGGGCATTGAAAGAATAAGATTTATGACCTCACACCCTAAGGATCTGAGTGATGAGCTTATATATGCTATGAGGGACTGTGAAAAGGTATGCAAGCATATCCATTTGCCTGTTCAGGCGGGAAATGACGAAATACTTAGAGTGATGAACAGAAAGTACACAAAACAACATTATCTGGGGCTTGTGGAAAAAATAAGAAAAGAAATACCCGATATTGCTATTACAACGGATATTATGGTAGGCTTCCCCGGCGAAACCAAGGAGTGCGTTGAGGATACAATAGACGTTATCAAAAAGGCAAGATTTAACGGAGCCTTTACATTTATATATTCAAAGAGAACGGGAACTCCTGCTGCCGTTATGGAAAATCAAATTCCCGAGGATCAGGTCAAAAAGAACTTTAACAGGGTCCTTGAGGCTCTTAATCCTATTATATATGAGCTGAACTGCAAAAAGGTAGGCAAGGTGTATAAGGTTATGGCTGATGATGTAAGCACATCAGATGAAAGCTACATTACGGGCAGACTTGAGGATAACTCTCTTGTGCATTTTAAAGGGGACAGGTCTATGATAGGTGATATATTTGATGTTAAAATTACGGACTGTAAAACCTTCTATCTTATAGGAGAAAAGGTGTAATGTTTGTTATAGACAGAATTGAAGAGGGAATGGCTGTTATATTAAATGACAGCAAAATTTATGAAAAGGTAAGCAGAGAGGCTATGGAGGGAAATGCAAGAGAAGGG
>JAUNPM010000054.1 GCA_030536675.1 Clostridia bacterium
AATCAGGATATTCGCCCTTATTTATTTTGTGGGCATTTGTTATAATGGCGCTTTCCTGAGATTGCCTGAATATTTCCGTAAGTCGGCACACTTTAATTACATTTGAGTTTATAATGTCACGCAGTACATTTCCCGGACCTACAGAGGGCAGCTGATTGCTGTCACCTACCATAATAAGTCTTGTGCCTGCGGGTATTGCTTTAAGCAGTGAATGCATAAGAAGAATATCTATCATAGAGCTTTCGTCAATAATTATAACGTCTGCTTCAATAGGGTTGTCTTCATCCTTTTCAAATGTTTGGTTTCTGGAGTTTTCGTTTACAAAGTTTATGCCCAGAAGTCTGTGTATTGTCTGTGCTTTGTGTCCCGTTGCCTCTTCCATTCTTTTTGCCGCACGGCCTGTGGGAGCTGCAAGCTCAATGTCGTAGCCTTCTGCTTCGCATAGTTTTATAATTGCATTTATTATGGTTGTTTTTCCCGTACCGGGACCGCCTGTTATGACAAGTACACCGTTTTCCATAGCTGCTTGTATTGCTTCCCTTTGCAGTGGTGCAAAGCGGATCTTTTCGGTGTTTTCAAGAGCATCTATTTCATTTTGAAAATTGTATTTTTTTTCAAGCTCTATGGAGCTTAATTCGTAAAGCTTTCTCGCTGTGTAGCCTTCTGCATAGTAGAAAAAGTTAAGATATACTCTTGTTGTGTCTTCTTTGCTTTCTATCCATATATGGTTTTCTATGTGCATACTTGTAAGTTCGTTTCTTATTATTTCCTGGGGGATCTGCAGAAGCTCGGAGGTTTGGGCTACTACAGCTTCAAGAGGCATATAAACGTTGCCGTTGTTTGCTCCGGCATTTAAAATATATTTTACTCCCGAATGTATTCTGAAAGGGGAATCCTTTGCTATACCTACGTTTTCCGCAATTTTATCTGCAATTTTAAAGCCAATGCCGAAAATATCCTCGGCAAGTGAATAAGGATTTTTTGTAACCACGGATATTGTTTTGTCCTTGTATCTTTTGTATATCCTTATTGCATAGGAAGGAGTTATTCCGTACTCTCCCAAGAAAAGAAGGGCACGTCTTTCTTCTGTTTTTTCTCTGTAAATTTCGCCTATTGCCATTGCTTTTTCATTGCTTATGCCTTTTAGCTCCGCAAGACGTTCGGGCTCCGTATCCATTATGTTAAGAGTGTCGCTTCCGAATTTTTCAACGATCTTTTTTGCTATTCTGGGACCTATGCCTTTTATTACTCCGCTGGCAAGATAAAGCTCTATTGCTCTCTCTGATTTAGGCTCGGTTTTTTCACAGCTTTCAATATTAATTTGTTCTCCGTAAAAATGGTGAGTCACTATATGTCCCGTTATCCTGACGCTTTCCCCCTGACTAATGGAGGGAGCATATCCTACACAGGTAATGTCGTTATGGTCTATGCCTTTTGCTTCCGTAACGGTAAAAACGGAGTAACCGTTTTCACTGTTATAAAATGTTACTTTTTCAACTATTCCCTCTATTGTAAGTATATTTGTGTTTTCCATAATATCTATCCTTTGAAATTCGTTATTATTATTTTATAACGGATCAACATTTATTGCAAGAGAAAATATAATATGACAAATATAAGGTATAAAAGTTTTTAAATTATATATTTACAATTATTTAAATCAATCATTTAAAATAAATGTAAAATTCGATTGATTATTGTATAAAAATCTGTTATAGTATAAGTATAATAGGTTTAGCGGGCTTAGTTTAAAGTCTTTAAACCCCATAATAATTTGTCAAATTAACTTAATTAAGTGAGGTAATTAAAATGGAAAAGCTTGATTTACTTTATGTAGGCAAAGCAAAAAAGGTATTTGCCGTAAATGATCCGTCCTTATGTATATTTGAATATAAAGATGATGCTACGGCATTTAACGGTCAAAAAAAAGGTTCATTTGAAGGCAAGGGCGTTATTAACAATCAAATGGCTAATTTTATATTCAGACTTCTTGAAAAAGACGGCATTAAAACTCATTTGGTGGAGGAGCTTTCACCAAGAGAAACTCTTGTTAAAAAGGTAGATATTATACCTCTTGAGGTAATAGTGAGAAATATTGCGGCAGGCTCTTTTTCAAAGAGATACGGTGTTAAAGAGGGTACTCCTTTTAAAGCGCCTACTCTTGAATTCAGTTATAAAAACGATGAATTGGGCGATCCTCTTATTAATGATTATCAGGCTATTGCTTTGGGCATAGTAACTAAGGAAGAGATCGATATTATTTCAGACATTGCTTTTAAAGTAAACGAAAGTCTTAAAAAGATTTTCATCAACATAGGAATTAAGCTGGTTGATTTTAAAATTGAGCTTGGAAAAACCACTGATGGTGAAATTGTGCTGGCTGATGAAATAAGTCCCGATACTTGCAGACTTTGGGATGCGGAAACCAATAAGAAACTCGATAAGGACAGATTCAGACTTGATTTAGGTGAATTTGGCGATGTATATAGAGAGGTATGGGGCAGACTTACCGAATTCTATAAGTAATAGCTTTTACTGATAGTATAAAAATACGTTAAATTTGTTTGGAGGAAAATAATATGGCTAAACTTCACGAAGAGTGCGGTGTCTTTGGTATATATGATCCCGAGGGAAATCCTGCGGCAACCACTTACTACGGACTTGTGGCTTTGCAGCACAGAGGTCAGGAGGGCTGCGGTATAGCTGTGAACAGGGACAGGGATATATACCATTACAAAGATGTGGGACTTGTAAACGAAGTGTTTAACGAAGAAATACTGGGAAAACTTAAGGGCAGAATGGCTATAGGTCACGTAAGATATTCAACTGCCGGAGGTTCTGCCAGAGAAAATGTGCAGCCTCTTGTTTTAAGATATATCAAGGGTCAGCTTGCCATAAGTCATAACGGAAATGTAACAAATACGGCGGAAATAAGAAAAGAACTTGAGCAGAACGGAGCAATATTTCAGACAACTGCCGATACTGAAATAATAGCATATTTGATCGCAAGGGAAAGAATTACGGCAGGGTCAATAGAAAATGCCGTAAAAAATGCAATGAAAAAACTTAAGGGTGCTTTTTCTCTTCTTGTAATGAGCCCCAATAAAATGATTGCAGCAAGAGATCCTTGGGGATTCAGACCTATGTCAATAGGTAAAAGAGATAAGGCTATTATGTTTTCAAGTGAAACCTGTGCCTTTGACGCTATTGATGCAGAGTTTGTAAGAGATGTTGAACCCGGTGAGATAATAACAATAGAAGACGGTGAAATAAGGTGTGATACCGAGCTTTGCAATACTCAAAAGTCAAGCTTATGTATATTTGAACATATATATTTTGCAAGACCCGACAGCACCATTGCAAATGAAGTTGTCCACGAATGCAGAAAAAGAGCAGGTGCTTTCCTTGCAATGCAGTCACCTGTAGACGCAGACATAGTAATAGGAGTTCCCGATTCAGGACTTTCAGCTGCACAGGGATATTCCGAATACAGTGGTATACCTATTGATACGGGCTTTGTGAAAAATAAATATATAGCAAGAACATTTATAAAGCCTACGCAGGCAGACAGAGAAATTGCCGTTAAACTTAAGCTGAATGTTTTAAAAAGTGCCGTAAACGGTAAAAGAGTTATTATGGTCGATGACAGTATTGTAAGAGGAACCACAAGCGGAAGGATCGTTCAGCTTTTAAGAGATGCGGGAGCAAAAGAAGTGCACGTTAGAATATCAGCGCCTCCGTTTACGTGGCCCTGCTTCTTTGGCACGGATATTCCCAATAGGGATCAGCTGATCGCCAATAAGTATACAATTGCTGAAACAGCTAAAATCATAAATGCAGACAGCCTTGATTATTTAAGCCTTGATAATCTTCATAAAATAGCACCTGAAAGCAGCTGCAGCTTTTGTGATGCCTGTTTTACGGGAAATTATGCTGTTGATGTAAAACATTTATTAGATTAAAATAATAGGTCGGAGGATACACATATGAAAAATGAATATGAAAGTCCCCTTAATTCCAGATATGCAAGTAAGGAAATGAAAGAAGTTTTTTCTCCGGATATGAAGTTTAAGACATGGAGAAAACTTTGGATCGCTCTTGCCGAATGTGAAAAGGAATTGGGTCTTGATATAACACAGGAACAAATCGATGAGTTAAAGGCTCATAAGGATGACATAAACTATGATGTTGCAAGAGAAAGAGAAAAGCTGGTGCGTCACGATGTTATGGCTCACGTTTATGCTTACGGCACCCAGTGCCCTAAGGCTAAGGGTATCATTCACTTGGGAGCAACAAGCTGTTTTGTAGGCGACAATACAGATGTAATACTTATGGTTGAAGCTATGAAAATAATAAGAAAGAAGGTCCTTTCCGTTATTAATAAGCTTTCAGCCTTTGCTATGAAGTATAAGGATATGCCTACTCTTGGATTTACACATTTTCAGGCTGCACAGACAACTACCGTAGGAAAAAGAGCTACTCTTTGGATACAAGATTTAATGATGGATCTTGAACAGATCGATTTTGTGTTGTCAAATGCAAAGCTATTGGGCTCTAAGGGTACTACAGGTACACAGGCTTCATTTATGGAGCTTTTCGAGGGTGATACGGATAAGGTAAAGGCTCTTGATAATATGATAGCAGAAAAATTAGGCTACAAGGGTGTTTTTGCTGTAAGTGGTCAGACATATACAAGAAAGCTTGATTCAATGTTTATTAATGTTTTAAGCGGCATTGCTCAAAGCTGTACAAAGTTTTCAAATGATATGAGATTATTGCAGCATTTAAAGGAAATGGAGGAGCCTTTTGAAAAAAATCAGATAGGTTCTTCTGCTATGGCATACAAGAGAAATCCTATGAGAAGCGAAAGAATGGCTTCACTTGCAAGATATATTATTGTTGACGCTTTAAATCCTGCAATTACCGCTTCTGCTCAGTGGTTTGAAAGAACACTTGATGACAGTGCCAATAAAAGAATTGCCATACCCGAAGCCTTTCTTGCCTGTGATGCAATACTTAATATTTATATTAATGTATCGGGAGGGCTTGTGGTTTATCCTAAGGTCATTGAAAGACGTCTTATGGAAGAGCTGCCTTTTATGGCAACTGAAAATATAATGATGGACGCTGTTAAAAACGGCGGAGACAGACAGGAGCTTCATGAGAGAATAAGAGAGCTTTCAATGGAAGCGGGAGCTGTTGTTAAACAGGAGGGCGGAAAGAACGACCTTATTGAAAGAATTGCTAAGGAGCCTATGTTTGGTATGAGCCTTGAAGATCTGAAAAAGATACTTGAGCCTAAAAACTTTGTGGGACGTGCTCCTCAGCAGGTTGAGGAATATATTAACGGTTGTGTTATGCCTGTGCTTAAGGAAAATGCGGACAGTCTTATAGATGATGCTGAATTGACTGTCTAAGGAGGGTTTATAAATGATTAGAGCTATTGTGGGCGCCAACTGGGGCGATGAAGGTAAGGGCAAAATTACGGATATGTGTGCCGACAAATCCGATATTGTTGTAAGATACCAAGGCGGAGCAAATGCGGGACATACAATAATAAACGAAAAGGGCAGGTTTGCTCTTCATCAGTTGCCCAGCGGTGTTTTTCACGAACATATTATTAATGTTATAGCAAACGGCGTTGCCTTGAATATTGCTTCATTAAAAGAAGAAATGCAGACTATTACCGATGCGGGAATAAAATTCAATCTTCTTATAAGTGAAAAGGCGCAGGTGCTTATGCCTCATCACGTACTTATGGATACTTACGAGGAAGAAAGACTTGGAGATAAAAAGTTTGGCTCTACAAAAAGCGGTATTGCACCATTTTTTGCCGATAAATATTCTAAAGTCGGTGTACAGGTTTGGGAGCTTTATGATAAGGATTTTCTTATGGATAAGTTACAGACAATGTATGACAAGGTAAATGTTCAGTTTAAATACCTTTACAATAAGGAGCCTATCGACTATAAGGAAGTGTATAATACCCTTTGTGAATATGCGGAGTTTATAAAGCCTTATGTTGCGGACACTTCAAAGTTTTTAAGAAATGCCATAAAAGAGAATAAAAATATTCTTCTTGAGGGTCAGCTTGGCTCATTAAAGGATACGGATCACGGTATTTATCCTTATGTTACAAGCTCTTCAACTCTTGCGGGATATGCTGCGGTAGGTGCAGGTATTCCTCCTTATGCCATTGAAAATATAACCGTTATTACAAAGGCATATTCATCCGCAGTAGGTGCAGGTCCCTTTGTAAGCGAGCTTTTCGGTGAAGAGGCTGATGAACTTAGAAAAAGAGGCGGAGATAAGGGTGAATTCGGTGCAACAACAGGCAGACCAAGAAGAGTAGGGCATTTTGACGCTGTGGCTACAAGATACGGTTGTGAAATACAGGGTGCAACAGAGGTTTGTATGACTTGCCTTGATGTTTTAAGTTATATGGATACCCTCTATGTGTGTACAGGCTATGAGTATGAAGGAAAGGTTTACAAGGATTTTCTTACTACTGACAAGCTGTATAAGTCAACTCCCGTTTACACAAAGCTTCCCGGTTGGAAGTGTGACATAAGGGGAATAACCGATTACAATGATCTTCCTAAGGAAGCAAAGGATTATGTTGAATTTATAGAAAAAGAGCTTGGTGTAAAAATTTCAATGGTAAGCAACGGACCTAAAAGACACGAAATTCTTTACAGATAAGTTTTAATTGATTTTTGTAATGTATTATATAATATAGTAAAATAAGAGTGTTATGTTAATATATAGAACAAAATCACCCTATTATTTGCACAAAATATATTAAAAATTAACTTTGATCATAAAAAAATTATGCAGTTTACATAAAAAGCTGTAAAATTAAAATTGGTTATTGACAATTAAAGTTAATGTGGTTATAATATAAAGCATAACAAGGGTGTTTGAATACAAGGTATTCGAGCACCCTTTATATTTTGGCATAATTAAGTGATGCTAACGGGATAAGACGGCTGATTTGTTAGCGACGTCTATTCAACTTTTAATTAAAACTCTGCCTTACTTGAATATTGGCGGAGGAAAATATATTTTAAGAATTGGAAGGAGATTTTTGAAAAATGGCAAAGTACACTAAGGAACAAATTATTCAGATTTGTGATGAGCAGGATGTAGAATTTATAAGACTTCAGTTTATTGATGTTTTAGGTATTCCAAAGAATGTTGCTGTTACACGTTCTCAGCTCGAAAAGGTTCTTGAGGACGGTATGATGTTTGACGGTTCTTCTATTGAAGGATTTGCAAGAATTGAAGAGTCTGATATGTATTTAAGACCTGATCTTGATACATTTGTAATTTACCCATGGAGACCTCAGAAGGGTAAGGTTGCAAGATTTATTTGTGATGTATATGACAGTAAGAATGAAACACCTTTCGACGGTGATCCAAGAGCAATATTAAAAAGACAGATGGCTGAAGCTGAAAAGTTAGGTTATACTTTCAATGTAGGTAACGAATGTGAGTTCTTCTTATTTAAGACTGATGAAGACGGCAGACCTACTACAGATACAAATGATGAAGCAGGTTATTTTGACCTTGACCCTATTGATTTGGGATCAGATGCAAGAAGAGATATTTGTTTAACTCTTGAGCAGATGGGTTATGAAATTGAAGCATCTCATCACGAGGTTGCTGAGGGTCAGCACGAAATTGATTTCAAGTATGCTGATGCTTTAACTACTGCTGATAATGTAGTTGCATTCAGACTTGTAGTTAAGACTATGGCTAAGAAGTATGGTTTACATGCAACATTTATTCCAAAGCCTATTTTTGGTATCAATGGTTCAGGTATGCATACTAATATGTCTTTATTTGACAAGGACGGCAAAAATGTGTTCTTTGACCCAACAGGTGACTTACAGTTATCTTCAACAGCTTACAGCTTTATTGCAGGTGTGTTAAAGCACGTTGCAGGTATTACTGCTGTAACTAACCCTCTTGTAAACTCTTATAAGAGATTGGTTCCAGGTTATGAGGCTCCTTGTTACATAGCTTGGTCTGCATCTAACAGAACTGATATTATCAGAATCCCTGCTTCAAGAGGTGCAGGTACAAGAGTTGAGTTAAGAAGTCCTGACCCTTCAACTAATCCATACCTTTGTCTTGCTTGCTGCTTGGCTGCAGGTCTTGATGGTATTAAGAATAATTTACCTGCTCCTGAGAGTGTAGATGTAAACTTATTCAGATCTACTCAGGAAGAAAGAGATGCTCTTGGCGTTAAGAATCTTCCGGGCAACTTATATGAAGCTCTTCAGGTTATGGAAGCTGACGGACTTGTTAAGGAAGTTCTTGGTGAGCACGCTTATAATGCATTCGATAAGTCAAAGATGGCTGAATGGGATTCATTCAGAATGTTTGTAAGCCAGTGGGAGCTTGACAACTACTTAACTGTATATTAATAAATGATTTAAAAAAATATTTAATGTATTAGGCTGCTGCATATGGGTATGTCCCGTGGGGCAGCCTTGTTTTTGGGTATACTGATAAAGAATTTTATAATAAATATTGTTATTTTTACTATGTTTATTATAAAGTTCTTTATTAATGTAATATGGGGAGCATAAAGTAAATATATTAAATTGTCGGACAAAATTATAAGGGGTGAGTAATTGACATAAAACAGCTTACATATGTACGGAAATTTGTAAAAACAAAATTTTGTTGTAATGTGCTGTGTTTTATGATAAAATGAATAAAGCAAATTAATGAAGGGGTTAAATTTATGAATGATAATATTTTCATTGCCTTTGATAATCG
>JAUNPM010000055.1:0-3266 GCA_030536675.1 Clostridia bacterium
GTAAGCAAGCTCTATGAACAGCTTACAGCTTATATTTCATCTGTTGAGAACAAATATATTAAAGAGCTTCTCACTAATATATTTATAAAAAATAAAAATATTGCAGACAGCTTTAAAAAGCACACTGCCGCAAAGGCAATGCATCACAATTATATGGGTGGACTTATTGAACACACAATTTCCGTAACGGATATTTGTAATTTTTTCGCCTCTCACTACGAAAATGTAAACAGAGATATACTTATTGCTTCGGCATTGCTCCACGATATAGCAAAGCTTAAAGAGCTTTCCGACTTTCCCAATATTGACTATACAGATGACGGCGAGCTTTTGGGACACATTGTTATGGGTTCTGAATTTATAGGCAGTGAGGCGGATAAAATAGAAGGCTTTCCTCACCAGCTCCGCTCACTTATACAGCACAATATTTTAGCTCATCACGGTGAGTATGAATACGGTTCTCCCAAGCTTCCCCGTACATTGGAGGCATTTCTCCTCCATTGCGCCGATGATACGGACGCTAAGGAAAAGATGTTTGAAACAGCTATAGCAGAAAGCACAAACACGGGACATTGGGCAGGCTACAACAGAATACTTGCAAGAAATATAAGAAAGACAGAGTTTTAATTATGACAATAAAAAAGAATGATATTTATACTATTAAAATAACGGATTTGGGCACACAGGGGGAAGGCATAGGCAAAATTGACGGCTACACTCTTTTTGTAAAAAATGCCCTTCCCCTTGAGGAAGTAAAGGTTATTGTGGTAAAGGCAAACAAAAATTACGGCTACGGCAAAATAATTGAAGTTATAACTCCTTCACCTTACAGAACCAAGCCCTTGTGTCCCGTTGCCGGCAGGTGCGGAGGCTGCACATTGCAGCATATGACATATGAATCACAGCTTAAAGCCAAGCAAAATAAGGTTTATCAAAATTTGGTCCGCATAGGTGATTTTAAAAATATTGACGTAGAGCCTGTAATAGGTATGGATCACCCTTATAACTACAGAAATAAGGCACAATATCCCGTAGGCTGTGATAAAAACAGCATACTTATTGGCTTTTATTCCATAGGCAGCCATAAA
The DNA here is from genome assembly GCA_030536675.1 of Clostridia bacterium. Lineage (GTDB taxonomy): Bacteria > Bacillota > Clostridia > Lachnospirales > CAG-274 > Gallispira. Next base: position 1,089 of record JAUNPM010000055.1, read on the forward strand.
ATAATAAATAACGATGACTGCCTTATAGGCAGCCCCAAAAATAAGACGATTTTACAAGCTGTCAGAAAATTTATGGAAACAAATAATATACCTGCTTATAATGAAGAAACAGGCAAAGGACTTGTCCGCCATATTCTTGTAAAAGAAGGATATTACACAAATGAAATTATGGTCTGCCTTGTTGTAAACAGCAATAACTTTAAGTACAAAAATAAATTTGTGGATTCTATAAAAAATATTGAGAATATAAGCTCAATTGTAATTAACTATAACACAAAAAGATCAAATGTTATATTAGGTGAAAAATGTGAGCCCCTTTACGGCAATGATTATATTACGGATATGATAGGCAATTTAAAATTTATTATTTCTCCCCTTTCATTTTTTCAGGTCAATCCACGGCAGACTTACAAACTTTATTCAAAGGCTCTTGAATTTGCAGACCTTAAAGGAAATGAAACAGTTATTGACGCATATTGCGGAATAGGAACAATTTCTCTTTTCCTTGCCCAAAAAGCAAAATATGTTTACGGAGTTGAAATAGTCCCCCAGGCAATAGAAAATGCCAAAGAAAATGCCAAATTAAATAATATAAAAAATGCGGAATTTTTCACAGGCAAATCAGAAGCTATTGTACCTGAATTGTGCCAAAAAAGGGGCGTTACCCCTGATGTTATGGTGGTCGACCCTCCACGAAAGGGCTGTGACGAAAGCCTCTTAAAACTTATGCTTGATATAAAGCCCCAAAAAATAGTTTATGTTTCGTGCGATAGCGCTACTCTTGCACGAGATTTAAAAATACTCTGTTCACAAAACATATATAAGGTGGATAAGGTACAGCCCGTAGATATGTTTCCCCATACGTATCACGTTGAAACGGTGGTATTGATGTCAAAGGTTGATAAATAATGCGTGAGAAAGCCTTATTGTAAGGGGTTTTCAGAAAATATGGTTTTTATCATAACATACCCGTTTTCTTTTATAGGAACATATCTAATGACAAAAATTGACTTATGATTTAAGCTGTGAATTAGCTGTTAAGGGTTGTGGCAATAGGATAGATTTTAATGGTTAGTGATTTAGATGTCAAAATTGACATCATATTGGCACACTCAACTGTTTAAGGTATGTTAGGCTGTGGATTAGATGAAATTGATATAATAAAAATTTTGTTTTGTACTAAACTCTATTAAAAACTTTTATTAAAAAATTAATATATGAGGTGATAAAATGAATTATTTAGATGCAATAATAGATGCGTTAATTCATTTAGGTGGCGAAGCTAATCAGAAGGATATATGTAATTACATTGAAAATCATAATACTTTAGATTATATTAAGACTAATAGAAATTGGAGAAATCAAGTTTCTAATGCAATAACTACACATAGCTCTGATGCCAAGTCATATGAGGGTAAGTCAGATTTATTTTATTCTGTACACGGATTAGGTAATGGTACTTGGGGTCTTAGAAATAATAATTTTTCTGGTCTTGATGAATACAATTTAGACAGTAAAAAAGAATTTAAAGAAGGTAGCGTAAAATCTGTTTTAGTTAATGCTTATGAACGAAACCCTAAAGCTCGCAAAGAATGTATAGAGTATTACAAAAAGAAAAACGGTAGATTATTTTGTGAAATTTGTAGATTTGATTTTGGAAAATTTTATGGAGAAAAATTTGAAGATAAAATTCATATTCATCATCTAACTGAGATTTCTACAATAGGAAAAGAATATAAAATTAATCCAATTAAGGATTTAATCCCTATATGTGCAAATTGTCATATGATTGTACATAATAAAAAACCTGCATATAAACCAAATGAAATAAAAGAAATGATAAAAAAAGCTGAAAAGAAGTAAAAAAAGTCCTCCTAACCACCAAGGTTAAGAGGGCTTCATATTCTATAAATTCTTATCCTTCAATATCAATGCTAAGTCCGGATTTAAGCTCCACCGTAAAGTGGTCTTCCCAGACGATTATCTGCTTTAGCCAGCGTTTTACCAAGGTGTCATCAAATTCCGTTAGGTCTGTGGTCTGTTCCTTAATGAAATCCTGCAGTTCGGTAATTCTAGCAATTTGTGCATCTCTGGCGGCAGTGTCAACAGTGCACTGCCGACGTTGTTCACGGAGCTTGAAAATCTGCTCCCCAATCTAATCATAGGCTTCCTTGTTAT
>JAUNPM010000055.1:3276-8000 GCA_030536675.1 Clostridia bacterium
CCTTCTGGAGTTCCATAAGCTGTTCGTCAATCCCCTCAGCTGTGGTTTTCCGGGCGTCACGGATGACCTTTGCTATGTTTTGCTGTAGCTGCGCCTGATAGGTAGATTTGTCACCAAGGAGTTGATTAATCGCCTGAACCACCACATTCTCTAACACCGTTTCATTGACGATTCTTGCGTGACATTCAAGACCTGTAGCCTCCAGTCTGCTAATACAACGTCAAACAATAGATTTTACAAGTTCTTTGTCAACCGGTGTAGTTGATAAAGAACTGTTTTTATCGGGATATTATTTAATAAAATAATATTTCGTTACGCAAATACATACTGTATTCTAAATAAATATAGTGCTTATTCAATCAACTCTGCTGTATTTCGGAGTATAAAAATAACATCTATCATATTAATATTCCCGTCGCTGTTTATATCCGCAGCGACAAGCTGTGTATCAGTAAGAGAGCCAATTTCTGATATATATCGCAGAGCAATGGCGGCATCAACTCTGTCAACAGTGCCGTTGTTATCCAAATCACCTACAAGCTGTATAGGCTCATCACCAAAGCGAACAATAAGCACATCACATGAGCCAAAGCCTATAAGCTCTGCCAAATCCCCTATGCCGGCTCCGTATGTATAACCTGCTCCTGTCAATATTCCATCCTTATTAACAATACAACTAAGGCAACTTGATTTATCTCCATCATATACCCTTTTCCACTGAGGCTCACCGTTGGCACTGATACTCACAGCCATTGCATTTGCACAGTTGTTATTGTATTCATAGCCTACGGCAATAATTTCGCCATCGTTAAATTCAATTCCGTACAAAGCGTCATTTCCTGAGCCACCAAAGTTTTGCGCCCACTTGACATTAAATGAGCTGTCAAGCCCCATTACAACGCCGTCATAACCGCCATATCCCGTAAGGGAGCTGTAAATACCGTTGCCTAAATCGTATATATTGCATGTGACCGCCGCAGCGTAGCCGTCATAGGTTTTAACAATGGAATATATCCTGTCATCTGCGCTGTTTTTTGATGAAAGTGTTTTTTTAAGCTGTACCGTACCTGCGCTATTGTATGATATAATGAAAGGATTTTTGTTGTTTTCTCCCACAAATATATAATTTGAGCCGTCTACAAGTACATCCTCCAATGAATTTTCGGCATCGGAATATGTTGATTCATCGCCTACAGACCTTTCCCACAGCTTAGTTCCTGAGGAGTTATATTTGACTGCCAATCCGTAACCGCCTATTATGTTTCCGTTTCTCCTTCCTGCAACATAAAGGTTTCCGTCCTGATCTGCTTCAACATCGTTATAGTACATAAAATTATAGCTGCCGTTGTAGTTTTTGACCCAAAGTATATTGCCATCAAGATCAAACTTAACAATAATTGCATCCATTTCATAAGAATATTTAATTTTAGTTGTAACATCGGATAAATCCCCTGTTTTAAAGCTATTTTTACCCGAATATCCCACTGCGGAATAGCCGTCCGCTGTAGCTGTAACGCCGTTAAAAATATCCTCGTCTGCGCCGCCGAAATTGCGGCACCATATTATATTATAGTTATCGTCCAGTCTGTAAATAACAGCGTCCGTATCACCCTTAGCCAAGGAGCCGCTCCATATACCGCTGCCAAAGCCCTCCTCACCTGCGGAGCCTACGGCAATATAGCCTCCGTCAACCGCCTTTATTGCGTTTATTGATTCGTATGAGCTTCCGCCCAGCAATTTATTTGTAATGTTTGGATTATAAGCACTCATTCTTGTTGTAAAGGCAGTTGAAAACTCCGTATTATTGGCTGCACCATAGCCGTTGTTTAATGCTCCCACAGGTATTGTAAGGGTATAGCCTGTGTTATATTTCAAAGACTCTTTGGGAATGATTGTAAGAGCTTTGCCCTCGATAATATAGTCGAAAGGAACGGTATTTTCCTCTCTGTCTGTAAGAGCTATAGAGCTAAAGGCTTCTCCCTCGGATATGGCAACATTAAACTCTGCGGTTATGTGGCAGCCTATATTTACATTTCCTGCTCCATTGCTTGGAGCTATTGCTGTCAGCTTCATAGGATTGGTTGTAAATGAAAATACCGTACTTGATAGCAAGGGCAAGCCTGATTTGTTTTTAAGAGCCTTTGGCGGAATCAAAACATTATAGCTGTGACCCGGTATAAGCTCCGACACAGGCGTAAGAGTAAGTGTTTTGCCGCTTATGCTTTTATTTATATCAGCCGATTGATCGGTGCTGCTGTCCGTCAAACATATATCATCAAATGCTTCAGACTCATAAAGCTGAGTATTATAATTAAGTATAATACTGCTGTTTGTATTTATATTAACAGCTCCGTTTTTAGGCGAAGAACTTAAAAAGTTTAGCTCTGCTGCCGCTACGGTAACCTCACAGCTTGCGCTCAGACCGTTGCTTGTGGACACCGTTATAGTCGCTGTGCCGGGATTACGGCCTGTTACAGTTCCACTATCATTAACCGTTGCTGTCATAACATCACCGCTGCTCCACGTAAGCGCAGAAGTCGCATTTGCCGGCGTAATAACAGGCTTTAGTGTTACAGTACTGCCTTCCGTAACAGTGACAGCAGGCGTAAGAACTATGCTTTCGGCATCAATATCACTGACAGTTATAAAAAAGGCATCGCTGCCCTGAGCCTGATATGTATAAGTGCCGTTTGTAATATAATAATAATAGTTAAAATTAACAACAACATTACTTACAGAGGCTTTCAAGGCTTTAATTGTACAAGATTTTGATGTACCTGTAACCACTTCCACATCATACGGACTATTTGAAACCCAGTTGTAGCTCGCCAAGGTCTTGCCTGAGGTTGAATACGGCTCAAGAGTAAGCGTATCGCCTACATACATATCATAATACTCCGAAGCATATACCGACATAACACTTCCAACAGATTGGAAACTGATAAATATAATTGACAAAATTATAAATAGCTTAAATTTACGCATAATAAATCACTCCCTTTAACATTTGATTAGATTAAATTAAATTATGTATGATTGCAGATTTATTGAATGTAAGTTAAATTTACGGTTTTCAATTTAAAGCTATGTCGTATTTTGAAAAAAATTTTCTATTCTTTCATTTGCCTTGTCCAACATTTAAAATTTATATTTTTGAGCTTAATAATATAGTACCTTAACTCTTTTATAACATATCAGCATAGTATTTCAAAAACAAAATATTAATATTCTTCATATTACCACTGTATATTTATTAAATTAGCCTTAAAGAACATATTACAAAACTTTAGTCAAAACATCTCCAACCAAAAGTAATAATACAATATGCCTTTCAACTTCCCCAAAATCAGCCCCCTTAGCTTTCGCCGTTCATTTAAGATATCTGAATACATTATATCAAATTTTTCGACTTTTTCATATATTAAATTTACATTTTTGATGAAATTAGCACAACCATTAATATATAAATTTAATAGTTGCATTTCAAAAATTTATTTTTTATTTAACATACACTTCCATAAAATATTTCAAACTATTAACTGAAAAGCCTGCCATAAATAATATTATAAATCATCAATTTCTGTCCCGTAATACCGTTTTAACCATTTGTATACGTTTTTTCGACTTGCTTTAAAGCGTATTGCCCTTCCCTATTTTTTCATTAAAATAAGACTGCCGCAAAATGAACTGTTTATTTCATTTTACGACAGCCCTGTTATATGACCGATTTATTTAAAACTCATCAAGCCAGCTTCCGTACCACTGATGAGCACCCTTTTCAACATTAAGTTTAACCTCATTGTCAAAAAGCTCAAAGCATTTATTTGCAATGTCTATTTGTTCATAAACACCCTCAAGTCCTCTTTCACCATTTAACTGGTCCTCGTCACCTGTTTCAATATATATTTCCTTTTGTGCAGTCAAGGCAAGAATATCACCCATATCAACATAATTCCACATATCAGGCACAAAGTTGCAGCCACAGCGGTTATTATATATCAATGTGTCCTTATAGCTGTGCATAAATCCGCTTATGATTGTTTTATTGACCTTGTCACTCATAGCCGTAAGCCATAATGCACTTTGTCCGCCTCCTGAAAATCCCACACAATCTATCTCACTGTACTTAAGTCCTGATATATAGTCAACAAGACGCATATTTTCAAACAATATTATTCCCTGCAAGCTGTATCCCAGACTTGTAAGAGCATTGTTAATGTCATTACACTCGGCAGTATTGTCTTTGTAAATACCCATTGTTCTTTCTCCCGCTCCAAGCAGATCGGGAACATAGACCGTATAGCCCTTTTTCATAAGATCCATAGCATATGTATAATGATAATTTTCAACGCTTTCCTTATAGCTTTCGGCTTCATTGCCTACAAGACCTTCTTTTCCGTCGCTTCCGTGTCCGTGTATTGCAACCACAGCCTTCCCGTTTGCATTTTTCTTTGGCTTAAGCACATAATAAGGCATATAAAGATTATCAACAGTATTTATTTCATATTTAAATCTTGTGTATTCTGGAAAATCAACGCTTCCAATAAGAGTAGGTTCACTTTCGGCACCCTTTAAGTTTGATATACCCATAACCTCCTTAAGCTTATCTCTTGTTTCACTTTTCCACTTTGTATAAGCCTCAACACTGTTGCCATTAAACCTTAATTCAGGCAAATCAGGCATATTTTCTTTTATAAAGTCAAAACCATTGTATTTGTTGTTTA
>JAUNPM010000055.1:8010-8775 GCA_030536675.1 Clostridia bacterium
CCGCTCCCTGTGCAACAATTCCCATAGACGAAAAAGCAATTGCAGACGCAGTCAGACAGCTTAAAATTTTTATAACGTTCTTTTTCATAAAAAAACCTCCTTATTTTATAACATTTATTTTATTGGAAAACCTTGTTATTTTATATTTTTATTATACTTCTTATTAATTTTAAAGTCAATCACTTTTGCCTCTTTGATCAGTTTTCCCATATAAAGACTAAATTCCCCAACAACAAATACATATTTATTAAACAGCTCTGCATATAATTTATAAAGCCATTACGAGGTAAATTATGAATAACTGCATAAATTTATATTTATTATCAACCATTGCCTGCAAATTATCTGAATGTCTTAACACCGACGAATTAAATATACTTGCTGCCGACCTTCAGGTCCTTGGTGATATGCTGTCTGCTGTATCAGCACGCAGAGCCGAATAAAAATTCCATTTCTTTCACATACTATTTCTGAAAGGACTGATACTATGTCAGATGATACACCAAACGAGGATGACTACGGTGACGGTGACATACCGCCTGTAGATCTTCCTCGGGAGCGATAAGCTCCTTACATAACAGGTAAAAATATCTTACTTTTTCAAATCTCTCACATCTTAAATTATTTATTTCCTCAACCTTTTCATAATTAAACCCGTACACCTTTTATATGTAAATTTTACAACTTGTACTATTAATTTTATTGCAGCTATAATAAAACATCTTATTTCAATGAATATAATTATGAATATAATTTTTTGAAATA
>JAUNPM010000056.1 GCA_030536675.1 Clostridia bacterium
GTAGACTGCAATGGCTTCGCCTGATATTTCGGAGCTGCTGTCATATATATAATTGATTAAGTAATAAGGCTTTAAAGGATATTTATCCTTTGCAATTGAGTATGCCTGTTCGGGTGTTATATTTATTGTTTGTGAGTTAAAAATACTATCAGGTAAATATTCTGCATACATTGATGTAATTCTTCCCAAATTGTCAACACATATATTTATGTTTTCGTCATATGAAATGTAGCCGTTTCTTATAATGTTTGCGTTAAATTCATATTCCCATGGTGCTGAAAAGATAGGATCAAGCTCCAAATCGGTTGTTTTATATCCGTAATGGAATTTATCCATAAGAGCTTTTGCTGCATTATATAAGGTTTCCTCGGAAACATTTGAGGTGTTTTCGTTAGTATCCTTATAGTTTGTAAAATAGCTTACAACTCTTCCTTCTGAATCTATTGAGCAGGAAGTATAATTTTCGGTATTTTTTGTCATTAATTTTATTGTATATGAGTCTGTTGAGTGTTCCTTGCTGTAATTTATATTTACATCATCAATAGTTAAAGCCCTATTAAAGGTGGTGTTAAAAATATTTAGAGCTTTTTCTGCCGAAATGGCGTTATTAAGCCCTATAATCTCATTTATCTCTTCTTGGGTAAGTTCGCTGATGCCGCCGCCTCCCATACCGGCATATTCACCGGAATCTTTTGCTGACATATTTAAGTCATCATATGTAATAGGAGATAGGTCGGAGGCTTTAATAACATAGTCTTTAAATCTGTAGAGCATTTTAACTTCGTATGTATCGGTATCATAGTCATAGTCTGCTGTATAGCCTAATTGTATTGAATTTTTAAAGGTATCATCTGCTTCCGTAAGCTGTTTTGCGTTTTCAAAGCTTCCGATTTCTAAGCCTAAAAGTATTGTAGGGTAAGAATATGATGTTATTTCGTTTGTGTATTTGTTTACATCTATTGTTAAGCTCGTATCCAAATAAGAAACATTGTTTTCAAGCATAGAATAAGAGAATACATAAGTAGTATTATTATAATTGTTTGAACATCGTTTGTATTCAATGGTTTCGTACTTTGATTTAAGAGCCGCTTTTAAAAATTTGTCTGCGGTTTTTACGGCTTCGTCGGGTGAGTAAATTGTTTCTTTGTTTATATCGGTGGCTGTATCTTTATCATATGAGTATAATATTCCGTCATCGCCTATAGTTAAAGAAATACTTTTTTCATCATCATCGGTATTCCAAGTGCATCTGTATAATGTTTTGCCATACTTTTCAGTAGTTTTGTTTATCTCAAAGTCCGTATAAGTTTCGTCTATATTGCATATTTGTTTTGCTTCCGATATTATTTGTTCACGGCTTAAGGAATCCGAAGAATCGTCTGCGTAAACGGGAAGGGAAAGGGTAGAAAACGCAAGTATAAGTGCTATAAATTTTTTCATAAAAATCAACTCCTTTTGTAAAATTCTTTTTTATAATTTAATTATAGCATATGTGAAAAAATTTACAATAAAATTATTATTAAGTTTTAAAATTTAGCAATAATGCATAAAGAAAGATAAATTTTATAAAACTTTTACTGGACAAAAGTATGTTTTTGTTATAAAATTAATCTATAAACAGGAGGTGTAATATATGGATAAATTTATTATAACGATCAACAGAGAGTTTTGCGGCGGAGGAAACTACATAGGCAAAAAATTATCTGAAAGGCTTGAAGTGCCCTTTTATGATAAGGAGCTTGTAAATATGGCTGCAAAGGAGGCAGGATATGCGGAAGCAACTTTTGAAAAGGTAGATGAGGTTGCTACAAACAGTTTGCTTTACTCATTGATAATGGGAGTACATAATTCAACGCAAACGGGAATATTGCCCGATAATGATAAGCTGTTTAATATTCAGGCTGATATTATAAGAAAGGCTGCGGATAAGGGCTCCTGTGTTGTATTGGGAAGATGTTCAAATTATATATTAAGAGAAGAAAAAAATTTAGTAAGAGTATTCCTTAAGGCGGATATGGACTTTAGAAAAGACAGATATGAAAAGCTGTACGGACAGCCTGAAAAGGGGACAGTTGAGGACGCTATTGAAAAAAGAGATAAAAAGAGATCTTCTTATTTTAAATTTTATACGGGGCACAGATGGGAAGACACGGAAATGTATGACCTTGTGATTAATACGGGAAAAATAGGTTTTGACAATTCCGTGGATATGATAATTGATTATGTAAATAAAATGAGTAAATAAAATTAATGACAGCAGAAAGTAAGAGAAATAATTCTGCTGTCATTTTTTATTCATTAAGTATTCTTAAATAAATTTCACCGTATTTTTTGATTTTAAAGCTTCCCATACCCTCTACTTTTTTTAAGTCCTCAAGGGTCTTGGGCTTTTTTATTGCCATATCCATAAGTATGGCATCATTTAATACGGAATAAGCAGGGATATGCTCGTATTTTGCAATTTCATATGTAATGGTTTTGAGTTTATTATAAAGCTCTCTGTCTTCATCGGGTGTGTATCCTTTAATGTGCCCTGATTTTATGCAATTGCCGCAGTATTTGCAGTTAGGGTCTGTCCTTTCTCCGAAATAATTTAATATGTATTCTCTAAGACAGCGGCGGGAAAGAGCATAAGAGCGCATTTTGTCAAGTTTATACATATCTCTTGCTTTGATATCGTCCTTTTCTTCCTGTGAAAGACTTTCATTTTCATCTACAAGATCAATGAGAAATTCATTTGTCCTGTAATCAGAGGGGGAATAAAGGAGGATACATTGAGCGGGCTTTCCGTCACGGCCTGCCCTGCCTGCCTCCTGATAGTAGGATTCAAGGCTTAAGGGCATATTGTAGTGGAGAACATATCTTACATCAGGCTTGTCTATTCCCATACCGAAAGCGTTTGTGGCAACCATTATATTGTTTGTGCCCTGTATAAAATTCTCCTGATTTTGTTTTCTTTCAATGTCACTTAAGCCTGCGTGATAGCGTGTTGAGGAAAAGCCTTTTGAGTTGAGCATATAATTAAGTTCTTCAACGCTTTTACGTGACATACAATATATAATACCGCTTTCATTTTTGTGATTGGAAACGGTTTTTAATACTTCTTCATTTTTAAGCTGAGGTTTTTTAACGGCAAAATAGAGATTTTTTCTGTCATAGCCTGTTGTTAAGGTATAGGGATCAATAAGCCCCAGCTCTTTAATAATATCCCTTTTTACCTTTTCGGTAGCGGTAGCCGTAAAAGCTCCTATTACGGGTCTTTTGGGGAGCTGTGCAATGAAGTCCTTTATATTAAGATAGCTTGGGCGGAAATCCTGTCCCCATTGGGATATGCAGTGGGCTTCGTCTATGGCTATAAGGGATATATTGACAGATTTGACAAAATTAATAAAGCTGTCGCTTAGAAGTCTTTCGGGCGCAACATATATAATTTTGTAGGTATATTTGGCGGCATTTGAAAGCGCCTTAAAATATTGGGTGCGTGTGAGAGCCGAATTAAGGTAAGCGGCTCTTACTCCGCATTGCAGAAGTGTGCGGACCTGATCTATCATAAGGGATATAAGAGGAGAAACAACTATTGTTATGCCTTCTGCTTTAAGTGCAGGGACTTGATAGCAAATGGATTTGCCTGCTCCTGTAGGCATAACTGCAAGAACATCTCTGCCGTTTATTAAATTTTCAACAACGGGCTGTTGTCCGTTTCTGAAAGAATTGTAGCCGAATACATTTTTTAATATGTCTAACATAGTTTCCTCTTGTGTAAAATGATTTTTAAAATGATAAAAGTCAGCGTGGAGAGTGCTGACTTTTATCTGGAGAGTTGTATATGAATAATAGAGTTTGGCAAATTCAATTTACAAACTATATCAAATTTGTTATAATTAACAGAGAGTTAATAAAAATAAAATTTATTACTAACTTCTTATGAGATTATTATACAATATCTTCACAAATTTGTAAAGAAAAATTCAGAATAATAAATGTAAATTTTTTGTGAACGAAATATCAAAAAAATATAATAAAAAAGTTGTTGAAATTAGTAAAAAAAATGTTATAATAAAATATTGTATAAAGAGGTGAGATTATGAAAAGATGTTGGAATTGTATGAATGAGTTTGATGAGGAATTGGAAAGCTGTCCTTATTGTAAAACAAGGTACAGTGAAGAGCCTGATAACAAAAAGCATTTATACCCCGGAACGGAGTTAAACGGAAGATACAATGTGGGATATTCCGTTGATGTAAACAGTATTTTTGTTACATATATTGCATGGGATAAAACGGAAGAAAAAAAGGTCTTAATAAATGAATTTCTTCCTAACAATTTTGCAAGCAGAAATGACGGCGACGAGCTTGTGCTGACTAAAAGCGGAGAGTCCGAGGACAGATATTATGCGGGATTAAAAGCATTTTCAGATGAATGTAACGACCTTATTGATATTGAATGTAATGATATAATTGACGGGTTTGAAGAAAACAATACATATTATGCAGTAAGGAAAATTGTAAAGGGAACTTCACTTGCGGAAATAATTGATGATGACTATGAAATAACAAACGAATATGCAAGAAGAGTAATCGTTGCGGTTTTAAAGGCCTTGCAGCCTGTTCACGAAACGGGAATAATACACGTAAATATTACGCCTGATACTATTGTTATAGATGAAAACGGCTCTGTTATGCTGACTGATTTCAGCTTTTGCGGATATATGGCGAGAATTATGCCTGTGTATACAAATGAGGGTTATTCTCCCGAGGAACAATATAAGGCAGGGACAAAGCTTACAACAGCTGTTGATATTTATTCCGTAGGTGCTGTATATTATGAACTGCTGACGGGAGAAATACCTGTAACTGCTACAATAAGAAGCAGACAGGATACCTTGATACCAATATCCGAAGTAAGCGGAGTTACGATAAAAGCAAATACCGCCAATGCAATAATGAATGCCCTTAATATAAAGGCGGAAAACAGAACTCAGGACGTTGAAACCTTTTATGAAGAGCTTAAAAATCCAAATACAAAAAGGCATTGGGAAAGACATTCAGCGCCTGCCAAGGCTAAAAGGGATTTTTACAAAAACGAGGGCTTTTGGAAAAAGTCTGTTATTTATATAATAATAGGGGTAATGATAGTTTGTGCCGCAGTTATAATATTTGAGGTTGCGTCAATTAAAAGGGACGTTGAGGATCAGAACAACAAGGAAATATCAACAGAAGCAATACCCGAAAAGGGAAAAAGTATTTTTGATATTTTCGGAAGCAGTGATGAAGAGGATACCGAGGAAGAAGTCTCAACAGAGGAAACGACGGAGGAAATAACAGAAAAAATAAGGGAAGAAGAAAAAGTACCCGGAGATGATATAGAATCAGGCTCCGGAATACTTGCCATATTTAATTAAGCTGTAAAAAGCCAAGAATAATAATTATAAGACCCGATATTACGGATATAAATTTGCTGTTAATGTCGGGTTTTATTTTTTTGCCCAAATATATGCCTAAGGTCATAAGTATAAGCTGCATAAGCATAATAAACAGGGGGAGCATAGCTCCAAGGTAAGCCGAACCTATGACTACGGCAGAGGAATCTATTGAAAGAGCTATACCTATTGCCATTGCCTCGGGAGTTTCAATAATGCTACTGTGGTTAATGTCAGTGGTTTCGGGCTTTGAAAGCATTGACTTTACTCCGCCCTTGTTCTTGCAGTCTGCTGCAAGGTATATTCCCATACCTATGAGAATAAGCCCGCCTATAAGCTTAGCGTGAGGTAAAAGGGTATACATTATATCCCCCAGCTTTGCTGCACCCAAAATGACTATAAGTCCCGTCAATGTCATTGCGGCGGCGGACTTTAAAGGCAGCTTGATTTGATTAAGACCGAAGCTGAACCCGAAAAAAAGAGCATCTATAGATAATATAAATGAAAGGGAAAGAATTTTCAGCATATTACCACCTCAATTTAAGCTATGATAAGGTAATAGTTTTGTGCCTGTCCGCATATCATATATTACCCGTAAGAAAATCACAGGGTATTAAAAGCAGAGGGCTTAAATATCCCTGTAAAAATCAATATAAGGAGGAAAACAATGAAATACTACAGCGAGGATATAAGACAGGTTATAAGAGAGCTTAAGACAAGCATTAATGACGGACTTGACAATAAAGAGGCTGAAAAAAGACTTAATGAATACGGGGAAAATGTAATTGAAGGGGAAAAGCATACACCTGTTTTTATTAAATTTTTAAATCAGTTTAAGGACTTTATGGTTATAGTGCTTATTGGGGCGGCGATAATAAGCGCAGCTGCCGAAATATATTCGGGAGGAAGGGAATTTATTGACAGCATTGTAATAAGCGTTATTGTTATTTTTAACGGAATTATAGGAACTGTGCAGGAGTGCAGGGCGGACAATGCTCTGGAGGCTCTTAAAAAAATGACAGTGCCAAAAACAATGGTTATAAGAGAAGGAAAGAGGGTTGAAATAAATTCGGAAAAGCTCGTTAAGGGAGATATTATAATTCCAGAGGCGGGAGATATTGTACCTGCCGATTGCAGAATAATTGAAGAGGCGGCATTAAAAACAGATGAATCCCTTCTTACGGGAGAGGCTGCGGGAGCTTGTAAAAGTGAGTGTGTTGTAAGTGAGGATACTCCTCTTGCGGAAAGAAAAAATATGCTTTATATGGGCACAAGCGTTGTTCAGGGAAGAGTAAGGGCTGTTGTAACGGAAACGGGAAAAAATACCGAAATGGGAAAAATATCGGATATGCTTAAAAAGAGTGATGATGAAACACCGTTACAGAAGAAGCTGAACAGACTTGGGAGAGAGTTGGGAGCAGGTGCAATATTAATATGCATAACAATATTTGCTATAGGAGTGTTAAGAGGATTTTCTGTATTTAAAATGTTTATGACGGCGGTAAGTCTTGCGGTGGCTGCAATACCCGAGGGCTTGACGGCAGTTGTAACCATTGTGCTTGCTATAGGCGTGCAGAAAATGGCAGGGAAAAACGCCATTGTAAAAAAATTGTCTGCTGTGGAGGCTTTGGGAAATGCTACGGTGATTTGCAGTGACAAGACAGGCACTATTACTGAAAATAAAATGACACTTTGTTACGGAACAAATGATGAAAGCATTAAGCTTGCCTGCCTGTGCTGTGACGCAGACAGTGAAAAAGGCGAGGCAACGGAGCTGGGTATAGTAAGAGGAGCAAAGGAAAAGGGATATGACAAGGGGGAGCTTGAAAAGAGTATGCCGAGAGTGTTTGAGATACCTTTTTCTTCCGAAAGGCGGCTTATGACAACGGTACATAAGGTGAAGGACGATTATTTGGCAATAAGCAAGGGAGCTGTTGAGGAAATACTTAAGATATGCGGCAGAGAGGGTGAAAAGGAAATAATAAATCAGGCTGACAGACTTGCGGAAAAGGGCTTGAGAGTGCTGGGGGTGGCAAAAAAAATATCATCGGTCATTGTGAGAGAGGAAAAGGGTTTTAAATATGTGGGACTTATTGCCTTGAAAGACAAGCCGAGGGAAGGAGTAGATGAGTCTGTTGAGGAGTGTAAAAAAGCAGGCATAAGAACAATAATGATAACAGGTGACAACGGCATTACCGCAAGAGCAATAGGAAATGAGATAGGCATAAATTCAAGTGTAATAACAGGAGCGGAAATTGAAAAAATGGACAGTGATGAATTGAAAAAAAGAGTTAAGAGCTGTTCCATATTTGCAAGAGTTACACCGGAGCACAAGTACAGAATTGTTGACGCTCTTAAGAGAGAGGGGGAAATAGTTGCTTTTGCAGGGGACGGAATAAATGACGCTCCGTCAATAAAGCTGGCTGACATTGGCTGTGCAATGGGTAAAAACGGTACTGAGGTTGCAAGACAGGCAAGCGACATTGTGCTGGCTGACGACAATTTTAACACAATAGGGGCGGCAATAAAGGAAGGCAGAGGTATATATGAAAATATATTAAAGGTGATACATTTTTTGCTTTCATCTAATATTGGTGAAATACTTGTTATTTTTCTGGCGGTAATTATGGGCTTTAGTGTGCCTTTGCTGCCTGTGCAGCTTTTGTGGGTAAATCTTGTTACGGACAGCTTGCCTGCCGTTGCTTTGGGAGTGGATACTGTTGACAAAAACATAATGGAGGGAAGAAGAAAGGAGGAAGGAATGTGGAGCAGGATAGTCCTTGAGGGCATAATGATAGGCTCTCTTGCCCTTTTGGCTTTTGCAGTGGGAAAGGTGTGTTACGGAGAACTGACAATAGGTAGAACTATGTGCTTTTGTACTTTGAGTATATCACAGCTTGTACACGCTTTTAATATGAGGAGCCAAAAAAGCCTTATTTATGTGAATTTGTTTGACAATGTTTATATAATAGGTGCTTTTATACTTGGAGTGTTTTTGCAGTGGCTTGTTGTGGAGCCTGAATTTATGAATTCCGTGTTTGGCACAACGGGGCTTAGGCTTTCACAGTGGATATGGGTAATGGGGCTTTGCTTTGTGCCTATAGTTGTTTGTGAAATTGAAAAGAGGCTTAAGGATTAAGGGCGGAACGCTGTTTGAAATTGAGATTTGGGAAAAATGAGAGGTGAAAGCCTCTCTTTTTTTATGAGGAGTGTAAGGGAGAAGCTGTATAA
>JAUNPM010000057.1:0-4633 GCA_030536675.1 Clostridia bacterium
TGACGGTTGTAATACATCGTTTATATTCCGATTGAAATTATATATTATTCCGATAACAAAGAAATAGCAAGAGCAGATCTTGTTGCAAATCAAGATGTGGGAAAGGCAAATTTCAAAAAAAATATTTCAAGACTTATAAATATTTGGTTTAATTAAAATATTCACCAAAAAATGATCCTATAATTTTTATAATATATATCATTAAATCAAAAAACACATTCGGGTAAAATAAGTTAATCGAAAATATTAAGATATATTCAAATCCGCCTGACCCGCATCCCCCTTCGCACCGCAAAGTTTAACAGAGATTTATTTTCTTTGCTGTTACATTATACCACAAATTATCGACAAATTTCAGCATATGTCATAACTTACACACTTTTTGTCATAAGTTACACTTTTTTATAAAAATACTATACTGAAATATTGACTTACTCGTCTTTTTCAGTTATAATTAAGTCAACCGTATAGGGCGGGGGCGATTTATGCCATTGGCATTAAAGTCAGCTATGTAATATAGTTAGAATCGGAAACAGTAAGCCTATACACACATTTTTTGTGTGCATAGGCTTTTTTATTTAAGGAGGATCAATATGTTTGAAATGATCATTACAACTATCGTGTCTTTTATTGGAACAAATATTGACGACATATTAATTAACACTTTCTTTTTTACACAAGCTCAAACAAAAAAAGAAATTCGTTTAATTATAATCGGAAAATACATAGGCATAGGCACTCTTGTGCTCATCAGTCTTACGGGAGCATTGGGGCTTCAATTTCTTCCCCGTCAATATATTTTTTTATTGGGTCTTATACCCATTTCTTTAGGTATTAAGGAATTGATTTTTAATATAAAAAAACCGTCAAGCACAAATGAATACGACAAAACAAGCTCCTCCGGCACAAACAAGCTGATACTTACCGTAATATTTTTAACTTTGGCAAACGGAGCAGATAACATTGCTGTTTATATTCCACTATTCTCAAGCTATACTATTGTTCAAATGATTGCCGTAATAATTATTTTCGCTTTTATGACAGCCCTTTGGTGCATACTTGGAAACAAGCTTTCCCGCTTATTATTTTTACAAAGAATATTGCTTAAATATAAACATATTATCGTTCCCTTTGTATTTATATTTCTGGGAGTGTATATTATGTTAAAGGGGATTTTTTAACTATATTATACTATATGTTTGTAATACAAAAGCGGCATAAGCCTTAACTTACACCGCCAATTTTATTATTCCAAAATATATACTTTCACATTTGTATGACCAAAGCCTGAATTTAATGCAGCCTCATGAGAACCGTAACAAAGATCGATTCTGTTTCCCTTTATTGCTCCGCCTGTATCTGCGGCAACGGCATAGCCGTAACCCTCAACATACAGCTTTGTTCCAAGAGGTATAACACTTGTATCCACAGCAGCCACACCGTATCCTGCCTTTGTACCGTTAGCAGTATATCCGTTTGAATATGAGCCGCAGCAAATTGAACAAGGACAGTATGCAGTAGCATTCATTGTAATTACCTTTGAATATACAACTGCTGATGAATCAGGTATGGTAGGCACTTCCTTTGTACCCTCCAAAATGATCTCATCTACAGGCTCGGAAATAACCTCCTCGCTTACGCTTACGTCTGCAACCTCACCGTTTACATACTTTGTTACCTCTGTAACCTTAGTAACGCCGTTTACACCCTCCTGAGTCACCTTCTTGGTACCCTTTGTAAGGCTGTCACTTTCTTCCGTAATTGTAGTGTAAGGTATTTCCTTGCTGCTTACCTTAACCTCACTTTTTTCAGCATTGCTGTCAACATCGTTTGTCTGGTAATAAGTTACCTTACTCTTAGCCTCTGCAATATAATTTGCATTTGAAGCCACAAAAGCATTGTCAGCGGCATATGTTGCCGTAGGAAGCATAAACGCTGCCACTGTCATTACTGCCGCACATTTTACTAAATTCTTAAGCATAATTATCCTCCCGTCCGGAATGAAACAATTTCGTAATACTTTATTAAGTTTTTTTTACGAAATTCTTAGTCTTAATTTTCTCCTTTATTTCGACTAAATTCCTTATTGGTTGTTTTCAGTTACAAATTTTAAAGTTTTTACCCTAAAAACCATAAAAATATAAGCAAATATGGGTTATGTACAACCACGAACATTAAACCCCTATTGCCCTTGCAACATCTATCTTAACACATTCGTAATAATTATGCAACAACTTTTTTTCACCAAAATATGCCTTTCGCATTTTGGGCTGTGATTTCACACACTTTTTCAAAGGAAATTTGTTTAATACAACTAATTTTATCAGCTACATATTTTAAATTTTGTGAGTTATTTACAGTACCTCTTACAGGCACGGGAGATAAATATGGCGAATCTGTTTCCAGTAAAATACGCTCAATAGGCACATTGGCAACCACATCGACCAACTTTTTTGCGTTCTTAAACGTTACTACTCCCCCTACACCAATATAAAATCCCATATTAATATAGTCCTTTGCCATTTCAACACTTCCGCTGTATGCGTGAATAACACCCTTTCTCACACTGCTTTCGGAAATAATATCAAAGGTCTCCTTGGCGGCATCTCTTGAATGTATGCTTACAGGCATATCAAGCTCGGCAGCAAGCTCAAGCTGTCTTTTAAACCAGTATCTTTGCTTATCTCTGGGAGAAAAGTCGTAATAATAGTCAAGACCTATTTCCCCTATTGCAACGACCTTTTTATGCTCTGCATATTCTCTAAGTGTATCTATATCATATTCCGTCATATTTTCCACCTCGTGGGGGTGAACTCCCACTGCAGCAAAAATAAAGTCGTATTTTTCCGCAAGCTCCATACTCTTAAGAGAGCTTTCCATATCCGCCCCTATATTAATTATATAGTCAACACCGTTTGTATGCATTTCTTCTATTAATATATCTCTGTTTTCATCAAATTTCTCATCATCATAATGAGCGTGACTGTCAAAATACATTCTATTCCTCCTTAAAAGAGGCTTTCGCTCAAAAGCAAAAGCCCCAATAACATATTTCAAATATCAGCCTACAACAGCACCGCTTTCAATATCACCGTCAGCAGTAAGGAGCTTAACATTTCCCTCCTCATCTTCTGCCGCAACGATCATACCCTCGCTTACGTACTTGCCCTTAAGCATTTTTCTCGGAGCAAGATTTGTTACCACAACAACCTTCTTACCCTTCATTTCTTCGGGAGTGTAAAACTTTGATATACCTGAAAGTATTGTTCTTACTTCACTTCCCACTTTGACCGTAGATTTTAAGAGCTTATTTGACTCAGGCACTTTTTCACAATCCAGAATTTCACCTATTTTCATTTCAACCTTGCAGAAATCATCAATGGTAATATATTCTTTTTCTTCCCCATTATCTTTTGCCTCTTCCTTAACGGCATTTGCCTTAGCCTGTGCCTCCATTATCTCCTTGACCTTTGGTATAACTTCCTTGGCATCAAGTCTTGCAAACAATATCTGCGGCTTTTCAACCACCTTATTTCCGTTTTTATATAAACCGAACTTATCCAAATCTTCAAAGCTTCTCTTTTCAGCATTTAACTGATTTAAAATCTTTTCTGTAGTTTCAGGCATAAAAGGCTCCAAAAGACAAGCGCCTATTGTAATTCCCTCTACAAGATTGTAAAGCACGGAAGCAAGCCTATCCTTCTTACCTTCGTCCTTGCCCAATACCCAAGGCTCTGTTTCATCAACATACTTGTTGCATCTCTTGAAAAGGGTAAATATTTCAGTAATTGCGTCGGCAACTCTCAGCTTGTCCATTTTAGCCTCAACCTTAGCCTTACACTCTGTAACAACCTTTATTAAGTCCTCATCAACAGCTTCACTTACATTAGTGTTGTTTACAACACCGCCAAAATATTTGTTAGTCATTGACACAGTTCTGTTTACAAGATTGCCAAGTACATTTGCAAGATCCGAATTTGTTCTTTCAATAACCAGATCCCATGAAATAACACCGTCATTTTCAAAAGGCATTTCGTGAAGCACAAAATATCTTACTGCGTCCACGCCAAAAAGACTTACAAGGTCATCGGCATAAATAACATTGCCTCTTGACTTGCTCATTTTACCGTCATTGTCCTTTATTTTTTCTTCAAAACTGTCCTCACCTCTTAAAAGCCAAGGGTGCCCGAATACCTGCTTAGGCAGCGGCAGATCAAGAGCCATAAGTATAATAGGCCAGTAAATTGTATGGAATCTTACAATATCCTTACCTATAAGGTGAAGATCTGCAGGCCACATTTTGTTATAAAGCTCGCTGTTATTACCGTCACAGTCATAACCAATACCCGTAATATAGTTTGAAAGAGCGTCAAGCCATACGTAAACAACGTGATTGTCATCAAAATCAACAGGTATACCCCACTTAAAGGACGTTCTTGAAACACAAAGATCCTGCAATCCCGGAAGTAGGAAATTATTCATCATTTCATTTTTTCTTGAAACAGGCTGAATAAATTCAGGATGAGTATTTATATGCTCAATAAGCCTGTCCGCATACTTGCTTAACTTTAAGAAATACGCTTCCTCCTTGGCAGGGTGCACTTCTCTTCCGCAGTCAGGGCACTTTCCGTCC
>JAUNPM010000057.1:4643-8602 GCA_030536675.1 Clostridia bacterium
AAAGCTTTCACAGGGAGTACAATACATACCTTCATAAACGCTCTTGTATATATCTCCTTTTTCATAAAGCTTTTTAAATATTTTCTGAACCTGTTTTTCGTGATAATCATCTGTAGTTCTTATAAATTTGTCATAAGAGGTATTCATCAGGTCCCATATTCTTTTTATCTCTCCCGCAACATTATCCACAAATTCCTTGGGAGTTATTCCCTGCTCTTTTGCCTTTTCCTCAATTTTCTGTCCGTGCTCATCTGTACCCGTCTGAAAAAACACGTCATATCCCTGCATTCTCTTAAATCTTGCTATACTGTCTGCAAGCACGATTTCATAAGTATTGCCTATATGAGGCTTGCCTGATGTATAAGCAATTGCAGTTGTCATATAAAATTTTTCTTTACTCATTTCAAAACCTCCAATTTTAACCAATAATTTCATTATAAATATTTTTTGTAAATTTGTAAAGTATTTTACTTAAACTAAATTGAATATAAGCTAAATTTATGTTAAACTAATATAAAATGCTGAAACACAATACTAAGAAATACCCCCATTTCTTACAAATATTTTACATAGGAGAGATCACAATGTATAAACTTATAGCTACAGACTGCGACGGCACAATACTTGACTCACAAGGCTATCTTCCTAAAGAAATAATCGAAACCTTTCAAAAACTTCATAAAAAAGGCATACATATAATAGCGGCAACAGGCAGAAGCGACATACTTGCAAAAGACTACCTTGATGAATTGGACATTGACTGTCCCGTTATAGGCTGCAACGGAGCAACACTTGTAAATTTTTACACAGGTCAAAATTATTTTATAAATGCAATGGCTCCAAAATCCCTTGACAGCCTTTACACACTGTGTAACAGACATAAAACAGGAGTAAAAATATTTACTCCCGACACCTGCTATGCAAGTACAAAAGAGCTTTATTTAGGCGGCATAAACCTTATTACGGTCAAATACACAAAAAAGATGAAATATTCAATCAACTATGAACTTGCCGAAAATATGCACAGCCTCCTTCACCTTAACAATGTTATAAAAGCCGTTGTAATTGACAGCAACATAAATACACTGCTTAAAATAAGAGATGAGATAAACGAAACAATTCCGGGGCTTAAAGCAGTTCAATCTAACTGGAACTGTATAGATATAAACGCTGAAAATGTATCAAAGGGCAATGCTCTTCTTGACTATGCAAATATGCTGGGCATAAGCCCTCATGATATAATTGCATTCGGCGACAGTGAAAACGACGTTTCAATGCTCAAAGTTGCAGGTCTTGGCGTTGCCGTTTCAAATGCCGCAGACTGTGCAAAGGAAGCCGCCGACCAAATAACCGATACAAACGATAATTTCGGCGTTGCCAAATTTTTAAAAAGCCTTTATAATATCTAAAAGCAATTATAATTATATTGTCGTTTTTAAAACAACATCTCCTCTTTCGCCAATTAAAATAAAAAGCTGCCGTCCTTTAACACTAAATTTAAAGGACGACAGCCTAAGCCTCGTGATACCACCTTAATTTATTCATACCTCACGGTACAAACCTCATAAAGTACAGAAAACATTCTTATACTTTTGTGCTGTAATGGGCACACCCATCGTAGCCTATGCAAGATTTTGCAGTCGGTACGCAGCTCCAAGACCATTTTCAACAAAGTATTCCGCACCCCTTCTCAGCTAATAAGGCTCTCTGTAGCATATCCATTTGTTTACTCTTCTTTTCACAGCATTTAAAATATTATGTATAAATAATACCATATAAAAATATATAAGTCAATACATTTTAACCGCCACGATTTCCACAAAATCGTCTGTTATTGGCGCAAATCAAGCACACAGCACCAATATCCGTGACCTTTTATATTATTACTCATCAAAGTCATCGTCAAAATCATCCATACCGTATTGTTCAGGAGCTTCTCCCACACTTCTCACAACCTGAGGCACATCGCAGACCTCATCTAAGGTTTTAAGCACCCTGCACTGAAATTCCCAGCAATCACCGAAATCAAATACATACTTAAACTTTTTACCCTTTTCAAGAACCTCGTAAAGCCTATATTCATCTGTATAATTTTCCTCTTCTTCAACTATATTTGAATAAAAGCTTTCCTCATAACTCCACATTTTATTATCCATAAAAAATGCGTGAGCGTGGTCATCGTAAAATTCAAAGGCTTCTATTATTTCATCGTGGAGCTCTGAAAGCAATGCATTGCTTGATATTTTTATATGTCTGTAACAGCCTGTGCCAAGAGATACTGAAATTACGTATGTAAATTCTTTTGAAGGAGCTTCCTTGTGCTCTGCTTTGACTGAGCCGAAATTATAATCATAGGGATCAAAAAAGCCCTTATCATTAAACCTCATTCCGTGTTCATATAACTCGTCCTCATCTTCATCAAAAAGCTCCATATCTGCAAATGTGTCAATATGTTCAAGCATAAGTAAAAACTCTTCATCCGTAAGAGAGCTTTCCATTTTTTTATATGCACTTCTCACTCTTTTTGCAAATTCCAAATCGTTCATATTTTTTCCTTTCAAATTTCAGTATTTTTCTATATCCACCTTTTCAGCCTTACAGGTATAATGCAGCACACTCTCACACATCTTATCAAAATTTGCATAATTATCGCTTACATAAAATCTTCTTTTTCCTTCATCACTGCTTTCATTAAGCATATTGTGATTTTCCAAAAACTCTTTTAACTTTAAAGCCGTAGCCTTTGCAGGGTCTACAATTGCAACTTTTTCACCTACAAAATCCCCTATTGTAGCCTTAAACAAGGGATAATGGGTACAGCCCAGTATAATTGAATCTATGCCCTTTTCAACTAACTCCGAAATATATTCCTTAACCGTCAGTCTGGCTATTTCATTGTCCGTCCAGCCTTCCTCCGCAAGAGGCACAAACAAGGGACAAGCTTTTTTAAACACCTGTATTTCATTGTCAGCATTTTTCAATCGTCTTTCATAAGCTCCCGAGCTTACTGTTCCCTGTGTTCCTATTAATGCAACCCTTTTGTTTTTCGTAGCCGCAAGGCAGCTTTCAACACCGGGAGTAACCACCTCTATTATTGGAAGTCCCTTAAATGCTTCCGAAAGACTTTCATAACAATTTGAGCTTACTGTATTGCAGGCAATTACTATTGCCTTAACATTTTTTGTTTTTAGAAATCTTATTATTTGCTCGGAAAATTTTGTAACGGTTTCCTTGCTCTTTGAACCATAGGGAACTCTTGCCGTATCGCCAAAATATACAAGCTCTTCATTTGGGAGAATTTTTATTATTTGTTTAACAACTGTCAGTCCGCCAACACCCGAATCAAACACTCCTATAGGTCTGTTGTCCATAATCAGTCCTCATTTCTGCTGAATCCAAGTTCAATAATTTTGTCAACAAGCTCTTCCGTGCTTATTCCCGCTTCGTTAAATAACATAGGATACATACTTATAGGTGTGAATCCGGGGAATGTATTTATTTCATTAAATACTATTCTCTCCGTTCCCTCTTCCATAAAGAAATCCACTCTTGAAAGACCTCTTCCGTCAAGAGCCTTAAATATTTCAACTGCATTCTTTCTTATTTCCTCACTTTTTTTATTTGATATCGGTGCAGGTATAACCGTTTTTGACTCCTTGTTGTTATACTTTGCGTCATAGTCATAAAATTCCGCAGCCGCAAGGACCTGACCTACGGCAGAAGCCTTAACATCCGTATTGCCCAATACTGCACATTCCAATTCAAGACCCTTGATATTTTCCTCAACAACAATGGTCCTGTCCTCCTTTGATGCAGTCCACAAGCCTTCAACCAATTCATCTCTGTTATGTGCCTTTGTTATTCCCACACTTGAACCTGCGCAGGCAGGCTTAACAAAGCAGGGGTATCCGCACACATCTTCAATTTTTTCAATAGCCTTTTCAATATTATCCTCTATG
>JAUNPM010000058.1 GCA_030536675.1 Clostridia bacterium
TAAAGCTCAAGTAAAGTAAACTCCGGATTATGACTTGGATCCATACCCTCATTTCTGAAAACTCTGCCTATTTCGTATACCCTTTCAAGACCGCCTACGATCAACCTCTTTAAAGGGAGCTCAAGAGCAATTCTCATATACATATCAATGTCAAGGGTATTGTGATGAGTAATAAACGGTCTTGCAGATGCTCCGCCAGGTATTGTCTGCAATATAGGCGTTTCAACCTCAAGGAAATCCAAATTGTCAAGATAATTTCTAACCGTTCTTATTACCGCACTTCTTGTAATAAAGTTTTTCTTTGTTTCGGGATTTACGATAAGATCCACGTATCTCTGTCTGTATCTCAAATCAGGATCCTTCAAGCCGTGGAATTTTTCGGGAAGAACCTGTAAACTTTTTGAAAGCAGCACTACCTCTGAAGCGTGCACTGAAATTTCTTCCATTTTGGTTTTAAATACGGTTCCCTTAACGGAAACAATATCACCAATATCCATCTTCTTAAAAAGTTTGTATTCTTCTTCTCCCAAATCATCTCTTGTAACATAACACTGTATCTTGCCGTCCCTGTCCTGAATATCACAGAAACTTGCCTTACCCATAACACGCTTGCTTACTATTCTTCCGCCTATAGCCACAGCAGTGCCTTCATATGTTTCAAAGTTATTCTTGATCTGCATACTGTGTTCTTTAACGTCGGCTTTTACAATTTTAAAAGGATCTCTTCCCATTTCCTGTAAATTAGCAAGCTTTTCTCTTCTCACCTTAAGCAGCTCATTTAAAGCCTTACCTTCCAAAGGCTGCTTATTCTGATTATCTGCCATAACTTATACCATAGCCTTTCTGTTGTTTATTACTGAATATTTAACACCTTAAATCTTAACACACCGTCAGGCGCATTATTTTCAACAACATCTCCCACAGCATGACCCATAAGCGCCATACCCAAAGGTGATTCGTTTGAAAGTTTCATTTCAGCAGGATCGGCCTCAGCAGGTCCCACTATTGTATATGTTAATTCTTCTTCAAATTCTTCATCGTATACCGTAACTTTATTTCCAAGGTTCACTTTACCTGTATTAAGTTCATCCTCATCAATTATTTCAACGTTTCTGAACATTTTTTCAATTGTAGCAATTCTGGCTTCAATTTCCGCCTGTTCTTCTTTGGCAGCGTCATACTCGGCATTTTCGGATAAATCCCCCTGAGCTCTGGCTTCCTTAATTTTTGCTGCAACTTCTTTACGTCTTACCACTTTAAGATTTTCAAGTTCCTCCTCAAGACTGGCAAGTCCGGCACCGGTTAAAATTATTTTCTTTTCTTCAGCCATTTTCAAAACCGCTCCTTATATAAATTTATATAGCTTAATTGCTATTAATCTAAATAATTATACAGTATTACAGCCTAAAAGTCAATTATTAATTTAGTAATACGTTTTTTCATTTAAACATCGTTTTCGTCTTTTTTGCTTAGATCCAGTGTAAATGTAAATTTACTTCCCCTTCCCTTTTTGCTTTCGATCTCAATATTTTGCTTATGAGCCTTTACAAATTCCTTTACAATAGCAAGTCCCAAGCCGCTTCCGTTTTTATCCATGCCTCTTGATGAATCAGCCTTATACAGTCTTTCAAAAACCCTTGACTGTTCCTCTTCAGACAACCCGATTCCCGTATCCTCCACTGATATGACTGCCTTGTTGCCTTCAATATCCGTGCTTAAAGACACATATCCGCCTTGAGTAAACTTGATGCCATTGTCCAAAAGATTTATTATTACTCTTTTTATTTTTTCAATATCTCCGTAAACCCAAATTTCATTTTTTTTGCAAAACTTGTAAAGCTTTATATTTTTAGCGTCAGCCTTTCCGCTCATAAGCTTGACAGCCTCATCTGCAACGGCATTTATGTCAAAACTTGTCATATTAAGAGCATTTGCGGAATCATCAAGTTTATTCAAATCAAGTATGCTGTCTGAAAGCTTCTGGAGTCTTCCCGTTTCATTATATATAATTTCTATATAGTGCCTGTATTTATCCTCACTTATTGTTCCGTCAAGCATAGCCTGCAAAAATCCTCTCACAGAAGTTATGGGAGATCTTAGATCGTGAGATATATTTGATATTATCTCCCTTCTTCTTTTTTCAAGTCCCGCAAGATTTTCAGCCATTGTATTAAAACTTCTGCAAAGCTGCGTAAGCTCATCATTAATGCTGTCATCTATTTCAATTTTCTCGTCAAAATTTCCCTTTGAAATATACTTTGCGGCTTCACTTAATTTCCTTATGGGTATAACAAATTCATTTACCGTCCAGTGTATTGTAACAAACCCCAAAACAACAGACAACAGCAGGAAAAAAGCAACAACGATATACACCCTGTTTATATTTGATGTAAGCTCACTTAAAGGAACGCTTACAAAGACAACAGCCTTTACATTTCCGTTTTGAACAGTGGGATAGCACAAAATGTATCTGCTCTGATTATATATGTTGTCAATATCTCCCTTTATCCATTGGGGCTTACCTGCCATTACATTTTCATAACCGCTGAATCGTGAAATACAGTCCTTTGGTCTGATACTTGAAATATCCTTTGACCACGCTATAACATTCATATTACTGTCAGTTACAATAAAGCTGTAATCCATATATTTATCCAGAACGCCGATCTCTCTTTTAAAATATTCATTGTCAAAATCATTGCTTTCCGCACTTTGTATATAAATATCCGAAATTTTTATAGCCTGATTTAACAAATCGTCATTTTGGTCATTATAAAAATATCCTCTGAATATTTCCGTAAACCCCAGACTTAAAAGGAAAAATACAGCCAGCAAAACAATAATGTAATAGGTAAATGTTTTGGCAAAAGCTGTTTTCATCATTTAAGAAAATCCTCTCTTTGAGGAGTAAACACATCGACCAGTTTACCCTTAGGAGTAAGCACCTTACAGCTGTGCATTACATTAGACGGCATATAAACAGTGTCCCCCGCCTTTATTATTTTCACCTCTCCGCCTATTCTGAACTCAAACTCACCTTCCGCACAATAAGTAGCCTGTTCGTGTATATGCTTATGCTCAAGAGCGTCAAAGCCGTCTTCAAAATAAACTTCAACTATCATAATATTTTCGCTGTGAGCAAGAACCTTTCTGTAGTTATTACCGGGTACTATCACTTCAAGCTCACTGTCTGCATTGTAAAAAAAATTTGACATATAAATTCCTCCGTTACAATAATATTTTTAATTACAATTTTATATTAAGTATACCATAACAGTTCATCAAAATCAACAAACCCCTTTTATTAAATATCATATTTTTATTTATAAAGCATATAAATTTATAAAGGTCAGGTGTGGGGAGAATATGAAAAAAATAGCAGATAAAATATCGGAAAAAAGTCAATTTCCTATTGAAGTAATATCCTCTGTTCCCAAAATAGAAATAACGGGAAATAACACACTATATATTGAAAATCATAAGGGTATTAAATCACTTACATCGGAACAGGTTATTATAAAATTTGAAAAAGCACTTTTTATTGCAGAAGGAGAAAAAATTTCTATACTTGAAATCAACAAAGAATATGTATATTTAACAGGTTTTTTTCATTCTTTTATATTTGATAAAATTTTGAGGTGATTTATATAAGCAAACTATGGAAATTTATTCAGGGTTATGTTATAATTTACGTAAAGGGTTATAATATAGAAAAACTCATTAATAAAACCGTGCAGTCTGACATTGCTGTCCACAATATTAAAAAAACGGGAAATACAGCCCTTGTTACCATATCTCCCAAGGATTTTAAAAACTTTGTAAAACTTTGCAGAAAGTATAAATGCAAGTCAAAAATAGTAAACAAAAACGGTTCTTACCGAACACTGCTTTTTTTCAGACTTAATTTTATGTATCTTGCAGGTCTTCTGCTTTCTTTTTTTATAGTTTATTTTCTCACCCAGAGAGTATGGATAATAGATATTTCGGGCAATTCCCGCATAGATAAACTTTCAATACTGACAAGCTGCAATGAAAACGGATTGTATGTAGGCTGTAACAAAAACAGCATAGACTGCAAAGCTGTTGCCGAAAATATTAAACTAAAATACAAAAATATATCGTGGATAAACGTAAGCCTAAAAGGCACATCCATACATATAAAACTTTCCGAAGATAAGCCCGAAACGGTAAACACGCTTTCAGACAGCCCCGTTAATATTGTTTCATCGGTTGACTGCCGTATATCTTCAATAGTTACGGATAAAGGCACTCCCTTGGTAAAGAAAAATGATATTGTAAAAGAAGGCGATGTTCTCATATCCGCTCAGCTTGTTCCAAGCGGACTTGAAGAAAATCCCGTAACGGATATTGTTTCGGCACGGGGAAGTGTACGTGGGATATTAACAAGAAATTATTCATTTACAATTCCCTACACTTCAACTGAAAAGAAATACACGGGCAGCAAAAAAACAGGCTACACAATTAAATTTTTTAACAGATCCTTTACACTTAACGATCCGGAGCCTTATAAATACAACGAAAGCTCTTCGGAAACAATACAGCTTAAGCTGGGAGAAAACTGTCCCCTTCCGTTTTTTATTATTAAAAATATTAACAGTGAATACATTCTTAATACTGTCAAAACGGATATTTCCACAGCAAAAAAAGCAGCAGACAAACAAATTATTGATCATATTATTCAAAATTACAGCACAGATTCGGATATACTATCCGTAAACACAAAATATAATGAAGGCAAAACCTCATTACAGGTAAGTGCAGAAATAACATCGGAAGAAAATATATGCAAAGAAATTCCATATGAAGATTTAGGAGGAAACGAATTAAATGGAACAACAGAAAATTCAAATATCAGCTAATATTATATCATCTCTTTTTGGCAGCTTTGATTCAAACATAAAAAAAATTGAAGACGAATACAACGTAAGCATTATAAACCGGGGTGATGATATTGATATTTTAGGTGAAAGCCGTGATATTCAAAAAGCCGTTAATGTAATAAACTCATTAATTCAGCTTATTGAATCCGGAGAATCTATAGATACCCAAAGCATTAATTACATTATCACTGAAATTAATGAAGATAAGGCAGAGGAAGTCAATAAGCTTAAAGACGACGTTATATGTATGACTATAAACGGCAGAGCATTGAAGCCTAAGACCCTCGGTCAAAAATACTATATTGATTCAATAAGAAAAAACACTGTTGTTTTCGGTGTAGGACCTGCAGGCACGGGAAAAACTTATCTTGCAATGGCTATGGCAATTACCGCTTTTAAAAACGGAGATGTAAACCGTATTATACTTACACGTCCCGCCATTGAAGCAGGTGAAAATTTAGGCTTTCTTCCCGGTGATCTTCAGGACAAGGTAGACCCTTATCTTCGCCCTCTTTATGACGCCCTTTATGAGATTATGGGAGCTGAAACATTCCTTAAAAATATGGAAAAAGGCGCTATTGAGGTTGCTCCCCTTGCCTATATGAGAGGAAGGACCCTTGACAATTCATTTATAGTACTTGATGAAGCCCAAAACACAACGCCCGAACAAATGAAAATGTTTCTTACAAGATTAGGATACGGTTCCAAAGCCGTTGTTACAGGCGACGTTACACAAATTGACCTTCCCAGAGGCAAAAAATCAGGTCTTATAGAGGCAGTTAAAATACTTGAGGATGTAGAGGGAGTTAAAATATGCACACTTACAAACAAAGACGTTGTCCGTCACCCTCTTGTGCAAAGAATTATATCCGCCTATGAAGCATATGAAAAAGCAAATGAAAAGAGTGATAAGTAATGGACGTTTTATTTGAAAACACAACAAACACAAATGCAGATGAAAAACTTATTAATTCCGTAATAGCAGAAAGCCTTAAATATGAAGGCATATCCGATAATTGCGAAATAAGCGTAACAATAGTAAACGATAATGAAATACATTCAATAAACTTAAAACACAGAGGCATCGACAGACCCACAGATGTACTTTCTTTTCCTCTCATAGATTTTACAAAGGACTCTCTTCCTTCTGACAATTCCAAAATATATCTGGGTGATATTGTCATAAGCATTGAAACAGCTGTCCGTCAGGCAAAAGAATACGGACATTCAATAAACCGTGAAATAGGTTTTTTAACAGCTCACAGTATGCTTCATTTGCTTGGCTACGACCATATGACAAAAGAAGAAGAAGAAATTATGTTTAAAAAACAGGAAGAAATACTGAACAGACTTGATTTAAGGAGGTAAATACCTTGGACGAAAACAGAAAGCTTTATGAAATGGCTTTAAAGGCAAAAGAATTTGCCTATGCACCCTATTCGGGCTTTAAGGTGGGGGCAGCTCTGCTTACAGACGACGGTATTGTTTTTCTCGGCTCAAACATTGAAAATGCCTCCTACGGAGCTACTGTTTGTGCCGAAAGAGTTGCCGTTTTTAAAGCGGTATCCGAGGCAAAAACAAATATTGTAAAAATTGCAATAGCCTCCGATACAGAGGACTTTACATATCCCTGCGGAATATGCCGTCAGGTTTTAAGCGAATTTATGCCCGACGGTGAAATTATACTTGGAAACAAAACCCATATAAAAGTTTGTAAAGTAAAAGATATTATACCAAACAGCTTTAAATTAAGTTAAAAGGCAGTGATTTTATGACATGGGATGAACTTATTTATTTATGTAACAACTGCAATGACTGTGACCTTTGCAAAACACGTCACAACGTAGTTATAGGAGTTGGAAACCGTAAAAGCAAAATACTTTTTGTAGGCGAAGGTCCGGGATATTACGAGGATATGCAGGGAGAGCCTTTTGTGGGCGCCGCAGGTCAGCTCCTTGACAAAATGCTTTCAGCCATTGATTTAGACAGAACAAAGGTATATATTGCAAATATTGTAAAATGCAGACCTCCTCAAAACAGAGATCCTCTCCCCAATGAGCAAACAGCCTGCATAAAATACTTAAGAGAGCAATTCAAACTTATCAGACCGCAAATTATTGTCTGTCTTGGGCGAATTGCCGCAAAAGCGATAATTGAACCCGATTTCAAAATAACCCGTGACCGTGGTAAATGGTACAACAAAAAAGGCATTGACATAATCGCTACATATCATCCTTCGGCTCTCCTTCGTGACGAATCAAAGAAGCCTGCCGCATGGGAGGACTTTAAGCAAATACGAGATAAATTAAAATTAATTGACGAAAGGTAAAATATATGGATAATAAATTTCACTCAGGCTTTGTATCATTGATCGGAAGACCAAACGTAGGTAAATCCACACTTATGAATTTACTTATAGGCGAAAAAATTTCAATTATATCAAGCAAGCCTCAAACCACAAGAAACAAGATACAAACAATACTTACAACAGATAATATGCAGGTTATATTTGTGGATACTCCCGGTATACATAAATCAACCTCAAAGCTGGGCGATTATATGGTAAAAAGCGCAGAAACAGCTCTAAACGATATGGATATAGTTCTTTATCTTATTGAGCCCTATGAAAAAATAAAAGAAAGCGACCTTTCCATAATCGAAAGACTTCAAAAAGTGCATACACCTGTATTTCTTGTTATAAATAAAATAGACACAATAGACAAGCCCGAGCTTTTAAAGGTTATGGGAAATTACAGCAAAAAATATAACTTTGCCGAAATAATCCCTCTTTCAGCCCTTAAAGGCAAAAATCACGAAATACTTCTTGAAGCAATAGAAAAATATCTCCCGGAGGGTCCAAAATATTTCCCCGAGGATATGATAACGGATCAGCCCGAGAAACAAATTGTTTCCGAAATAATAAGAGAAAAGGCTCTTTATCTCCTTCAGGACGAAATACCTCACGGTATAGCCGTTGAAATAACATCAATGAAGCAAAGAAAAGATAAAGAAATTATGGATATAGAAGCAACCATTTACTGTGAACGAGATTCTCACAAGGGCATAATAATTGGAAAGCAAGGCTCTATGCTAAAAAAAATAGGCTCAAATGCCAGACGGGATATACAAAGATTTTTAGGCACTCAAATCAATCTGCAAATTTGGATAAAAGTTAAAAAGGACTGGCGTGACAGCGACTTTCTTTTAAAGAACTTTGGCTATGATTCAAAGAATATATAGCCTGCGGCATTTAAATACCAATTTTTTAACAGCATATATTAAGTAAAAAAACAAAAAATAATATCATAACAAATCTCATCAGATTGTCGATAGATCTATTTTATTAAGTTCTAATAGTTGCAATAATCAACTTATAATTAGCGTCGCAGACTTTAATCCGCAGGTTTGCAATCCCAAAGTATACGGGACTTGCTTTGCGTAGCAAAGTTGCTTGTAGAAATCGCATTTTCGCCAAAGCTGGTCGTATTGCTTTGCAATACTGCTCGCTTATGCAACCAAAGGACAGGAA
>JAUNPM010000059.1 GCA_030536675.1 Clostridia bacterium
TAATATAATTTTTATTCTGCTAAATATTTCTCATATACAATTTGCTCAAGCTTTTCAGCTTTATTGATAACGGATTGTTTAAGATTTTCTTTGTAGGCTTCAACCTTTTTAGAAATTTCTTCGTCAAAAGCTCCAAGAGTTTGAACTGCAAGAAGCCCTGCATTTTTTCCTCCGTTAATTGCTACCGTTGCAACAGGGATCCCACCCGGCATTTGAACAATTGAATAGAGAGAGTCAACGCCGCTTAATGCTCTTGTTTTTATGGGAACTCCTATAACGGGTAATGTTGTGATCGCGGCTGTCATACCGGGAAGATGAGCTGCGCCTCCTGCTCCCGCAATAATTAATTTTAGACCTCTTTCCTTAGCTGTTTTAGCATATTCATACATTCTGTCAGGGGTTCTGTGAGCAGAAACAACCGTAAGTTCGTATTCAATGCCAAATTCGTCAAGGACTTTTGCCGCCTCACTCATAACGGGAAGATCTGAATCACTGCCCATTATTATACCGACTGCTGCCATTGTATCACACTCCTTTAAGATCTGATTTTTATATAGTTAAAAGCCTCATCAGCTATAGCCTCGGCTTTTAAAACGCTGTTTGATGTAACGGTTATATGTCCCATTTTTCTTTTGGGTTTTGTTTCCGTTTTGCCGTATATATGAACGGTTGTGCCCTTTAGTGCAAGGGCTTTGTCAAGTCCCGAAACAAGGGCCTTTCCGCTGTATCCCTCTTCACCTAATATATTGATCATAACTGTAGGTGAAATAAGACTTGTATCGCCTAAAGGCAAACCTACGACGGCTCTTATATGATTTTCAAATTGGCTTGTAATACAGCCTTCTATTGTGTAGTGTCCCGAATTGTGGGGACGGGGCGCTATTTCGTTTACAAGTATTTTGTTGTCGTTTGTAACAAACATTTCAACACAAAACATACCTATGCCGTCAAATATTTCCATAACCTTTGATGCTGCTTTCATAGCTGATTTTGACGCTTCATCGGGTATGTTTGCAGGGACTTTTGTCTTGTGCAGTATGCTGTCAATATGAATGTTATCTCCTACGGGATACACGGCTATATCTCCGTTAAGACTGCGGCAGGCAAGTATAGAGGTTTCCATTTTAAATTTGATCATTTTTTCTGCCATAAGTTTTATTGTGCCGTTTCCCAATTCCCTGTAGGCTTCGTCAATGTGATCGTAGGATTTGACAACGGCATTTCCCTTGCCGTCATATCCGCCTGTTCTTGCTTTAAGCATATAAGGATAACCGTAAATTTCACCTGCTTTTGCCATATCTTCCTTGCTTTTAACAGGCATAAATTCGGGAACGGGCAATCCTGCCTTTAAAAGAGTTTCCTTTTGAGTAAGCTTGTCTTGTATGATTTCAAGACTTGCGGGAGTAGGATACACCTTATATCCTTGGGCTTCCAGCTTTTCAAGTGCTTTTGCGTTTATGTGCTCAAATTCGTATGTAATGACGTCTGTTTTTTCGGCAAGGAGCTGAAAAGCCTGTTCGTCATCAAAAGAGGCAACTATATGTTCATCACATATACTGTGACAGGGACATTGTTCGGAAGGGTCGAGAACTACTGCATAAAACCCCATTTTCTTTGCTTCAAGGAGCATCATCTGCCCCAGCTGACCTCCGCCTATTATACCTATTTTTTTATTTAAAAAGTAATTTTCCAACTTATTCACCTCATAATTCTATTCATATATATAATAACACAAAAAGTTATCAATATCAATTGGTTTTAATTAAGATTTGATTAACATAATGAATTGAAAATAAAAAAAATTTAATTTATTAAAGTTTACACTGTTTATATTGATATTAAAAAGTAATACACTTGACCGTGTTTTTGTGTTATAATAAAAAATGTATGTAATGATTTGGGAGAGTGTGATGAAAATGGCTTCAGCAATTAAGAAGAATACTAATAAAAAAGCATCGGCTAATAATACACGAGGCAATGGAAATAAAACAAAGCAAAGGAGCACAAGCGGGGCGGCAAAAGAACCTAAGCTGACTAAGGCGGAGCAGAGAAGGCTTGATGAAAGAAAACAGACTTTAAAGGCAGAGGTAACTGCTATAGCCTTTATAGGCATATCCGTAATTATATTTATATGCGTTATTGCAAGTGACAGAATGGGAATAGCGGGAGGATATGTATCGGCGGGACTTAAGCATTTGTTTGGAATAGGTGCTGTAATAATGCCTGTTGTTTTTATGGTCTTTGGTGTACAGACGCTTATGGACAAGACTAAGTATGCTTATAAATTTAAACTTACGTTATTTATAGGTTTCTTTTTGACAATAATATGTCTGGCTCACGTGTTTTCAATGGAAAGCGGAATAGGAGATGTGCCTTTTTCTCAATATATTTCAAACAGCTTTCTTAACGGAGGAGTGGGCAACGGCGGACTTATAGGCGCGCTTATAGGCGGTGTTCTTTGTGCATTGATAGGAAAAACGGGAACGGCAATTATTTTAATTATTTTGGGTATTATACTTATTGTGCTTGCTACGGGGAAAACCGTGGCAGATTTTCTGGGAGCCTTTGGTGACTGGATAGACGGAACAAAGGAGGAATTTCAGGAATACAGAAGAAATCACATTGTAATTGATGAGGAAGAGGAGTATGACTCATATTACGATGAAGAGGAAAATGTTCAAATGGAGCTTCCCGTTGAAAAAATGAAAAAAAATAAAAGACAAAAGGACGTGGGAAGAAAGCCTGTGTACATAGATATTCCCGAAGAAAAGGGAATAAATGAAGAAAAGGTGATCATTGATACAGACCTGTTCAAACCAAAAAGAATTGAAAATATGGAGGATGATGAACAGCCTCCTGCTGATATACCGTCTTTTATAAAAGATGATATGGAAGCATATGAAAAAAGTCTTAAAATAAATTCCAGTGATAATGATTTTGAATATGAAGATGATTACAGTGAACCCGAAATCCCTGTTCTTAATTTTGCAAAAAAGGAAGAGATTAAAAGGGAGGAGCTCGAAAAGAAGGAAAGAAATGAAGAGGTGGAATTTGAAAGCGGTTTTGAAGAGGTAAAGGAAGATAAAACAGAAATAAAGGTGGAGGAAGCTGCTGCCGAGGAAAAGAAAGAGTATATTGTAAAAGACAGCAGTGAGGACGTTCCGCCTTGGGAGGAAAGTGCAGGTCAGCCTGAAATAATAGAGGCGGAA
Source organism: Clostridia bacterium (assembly GCA_030536675.1). Classification (GTDB taxonomy): domain Bacteria; phylum Bacillota; class Clostridia; order Lachnospirales; family CAG-274; genus Gallispira. The sequence continues at coordinate 3,210 of JAUNPM010000059.1, forward strand.
GAAACGAAGGAAATAAATAAGCTGGATATAAAAACAAACACGCCTTACAAATTCCCAAGTGCGTCGCTTTTATCCAAAAATCCAAATAAATCGGGAGCAACAAACAGAGATGAGCTTATAAGGAAGTCGAAGCTCCTTGAAGAGACCCTTTCAACTTTCGGCGTAAATGCAAAGGTGGTAAATGTAAGTCAGGGACCTGCCGTAACAAGATATGAGCTTATACCGCCAAAGGGTATACCGGTAAGTAAAATAACTAAGCTGGATAAGGATATAGAGCTGGGACTTGCGGCAAAATCAGTAAGAATAGAAGCTCCTATACCGGGAACAAATAAAATAGGTATAGAGCTTGGAAATGATTCGGTGTCACCTGTTTATTTCAGTGAGGTTCTTTTAACGGATAAATTCAGAGATTATAAAAGTAAGCTGGCTTTTGGTGTGGGAAAGGATATTACAGGCACCGTAATAGTTACGGATATTGCTGATATGACACATTTGCTTATTGCAGGTGCAACAGGTGCAGGTAAGTCCGTATGTATAAACACTCTTATAACATCTATATTGTATAAAGCTACTCCCGACGAAGTAAAGCTTATAATGATCGACCCTAAAAAGGTGGAGCTTAGTGTATACAACGGGATACCTCATTTGCTTATACCTGTTGTAAGCGATGTTCAGAAAGCATCGGGTGCCCTGAACTGGGCAATAAGGGAAATGGAAAGAAGATATGATCTTCTTGAAAAATACGGAGTAAGGAATATAAAAGGCTACAACAAACTTAAGGACGTTGAAAAACTTCCCTATATAGTTATTATTATAGATGAGCTTGCAGACCTTATGATGACAACGGGCAAGGAAGTGGAAAATGCCATTGTAAGAATTACACAGCTTGCAAGAGCAGCAGGTATGCATCTTGTAATAGCTACCCAAAGACCCGATTCAAATATTGTGACGGGACTTATAAAGGCAAATGTGCCTTCAAGAATAGCCTTCAAGGTTGCGGGCAGCATAAATTCCAAAATAATATTGGACGCAACGGGTGCCGAAAAACTTTTGGGAAGAGGAGATATGCTTCTTAAAACAAGGGCTTTTGATGACAAGCCTTTGAGAATACAGGGGGCGTTTGTTACAGATGAAGAGGTTGAGGCGATAGTTGAGTCAATAAAAACAGACGGGGATCATTATGATAAATCTGTTATTGATGAGATAAATAAGTCTGTTGCGGAAGCTCACGGGGAAGAAAGCGAAGGAGGAGATGCGGGCGGAGATGACCTTATTGATGAAGTTATAAAACTTGTTGCAATACAGCAGAAAGCCTCTACAAGTTTTATACAGCGAAAATTTAAAATAGGGTATAACAGGGCTGCACGTATAATAGATGAGCTTGAAGAAAGAGGAATAGTGGGACCCGATATGGGAGGAACAAAGGGAAGAGAGGTAAAAATCGATAAATATCAGTATAACGAGTGGAAAAACAGACAGGACAGTTATGACGAATAGGCTTAAAAAATGAAGGATTTAAAATGTAAAATGCAATTGTCTGACAATTTCAAATCAAAAATTAAAAAAATATTAAGATAAGGTTCCTTTTTGCCTAATTTTTGCGGATTTTTGCGGAAGAGTATGGTAATAATTAATAAAAAATTGAATTTTGGAATACTTTCTATTGCTTTTTTGCAGATGAAGTGTTATAGTATATTTTATATAGGATTTAGACTATGATATAGGTTAAAGGAAATAAATTTCTCAATAAATAAAATTATTAAGGAGGTTATATTTAATGACAAAGAAAAACAAGCCTGATGTTATTAACAAAATGGTTTTGCCTACTTGCTTAAACGATATTGTTAAAAACAGCAACGCTAAGATCATTATCCCCGAAACCAAAGAAGAATTATTTGATTTGGCTATGGGCGGCAAGGATAATAGTACTAATGAAGTGAGCTTTGATGTAAACGGAAAAACCGTTAAAGAAGGCTCTGTTGTAAGATGTAAAAACGGTATCGTAATTAATTTTGACGATCCTGCAATGAGAAGAAGAGATCCTAACTCAATGGTTATTGCAGACGATCTTCCTACAGACAAGCCTACTCATATGGAAAGATTCGGCAAGCCTTTTGACCCAATAAGAACAGAAACCTTTGAATGGTTAAAGTCACAGGAAAGCCTTATTGTAGTGCCTTTCTTTGCAGGTAATGTTTCAATGAATATATGCTATCCCTGTATGGCTGTTGTTCCGGGAAATGCAGCTTGTTTTGCGGCAGCTCTTGCGGAATTACAGGGCTTTATCCCTGCAAGCAAAATACCTAACTATTTTAAGCCAAAGGCTGTTATTTATGTAGCTCCTACTTTCAGACATACACATTATGACGGAAAGCAGATCGTTGTTCATAACAGATTATATGATTTACAGGAAATATTCAGCTATAATCTTTACTTGGGACCATCTGCCAAAAAGGGTGTTTACTCAATTCTTCTTCACATCGGAGAGCAGGAAGGCTGGGTAACCTTACACGCATCAACAGTTAAGGTGGTTACACCTTATGAGCTTGAGCTTACTATTATGCACGAAGGTGCTTCAGGCGGCGGTAAGTCTGAAATGACTGAGCCTGTCCACAGAGAGCCTGACGGTAAGGTGCTTCTTGCAACAAATATTATAACAGGTGAGGAAAGCTATGTAACTATTGCTGATACTGCCACACTTTATCCCGTAACAGATGATATGGCTCTTGCACACCCATCTCTTCAAAATGACAGCAAGAAACTTGTTGTTTGTGATGCAGAGTATGGCTGGTTCTTAAGAGTTAATCACATTGACCAGTACGGTACTGAGCCTGAAACTGAAAAGGCTTGCTGTCATCCTAAGGAGCCTCTTGTATTCCTTAATATGAATGCTGTACCGGGTTCAACCTGTCTTATATGGGATCATATTGAGGATTCTCCCGGCGTTCCTTGTCCTAACCCAAGAGTTATTATGCCTAGAAAGCTTAAGAACAATATTGTAAACGGCACTGCGGAGATCGATGTACGAAGCTTTGGTATCAGAACTCCACCTACAACTAAGGAACACCCTGACTATGGTATAATTGGTATGTTCCACGTTCTTCCTCCGGCTCTTGCGTGGGTATGGAGACTTGTAGCTCCAAGAGGTTTTGCTAACCCTTCAATTATCGATGCAGGCGGAAACCAGATGAAGTCAGAGGGTGTAGGTTCTTACTGGCCTTTTGCTACAGGCAAAAAGGTTGATCAGGCTAATTTGCTCTTAAAGCAGATAATTGCAACTCCAAGCACAAGATATATACTTATTCCTAATCAGTATATCGGTGCTTATAAGATCGGCTTTGCAGGCGAATGGGTAACAAGAGAATACCTTTCAAGAAGAGGCGGAGCAAGATTTAAGAGAGAGCAGCTTGAGGAAGCAAGATGTTCATTGCTTGGATATATTCCTAAGTCTGTTAAAATAGACGGTACTCCAATTCACCCCGGATTAATAAAGGTTAATATCCAGGGAAGAGTCGGAAACGAAGCATATGATATAGGTGCTAAAAAGCTTACGGACTTCTTTAAGGAACAGTTAAAGCAGTTTGATACTCCTGAACTTGATCCTTTAGGAAAGAAGATCATTGACGCTGTTTTAAACGATGCTTCTGTTCAGGAATACTATGATTTGATTCCTAAACTTTAATAATAAATAATTTAAATGATGAAAGCGCAGATCGTAAATATGGTCTGCGTTTTTTTTAATTTGTATTATTTTCCTTGACAAATGTATATATTTTGTGTAATATAAGCATATAAAACATATATAATTAATATGAAAAGTAAATTTGGTTTTGGAGGTATCATAATGAGTGAAATTACCAGAGATGAGGCTTGGGAACTTTTAAATAAATATAATAAAGAACCTTTTCATATAAGACACGCAGTTACCGTTGAGGGGGTAATGAAATATTTTGCGGAAAAGCTAGGCTATTCAGAGGAAAAAGAGCTTTGGGGAATAGTGGGGCTTTTGCACGACCTTGATTTTGAAATGTATCCCCAAGAGCATTGTATAAAAGAGCAGGAAATAATGAGAAAAGAAGGCATAAGTGAAAAAATCATTCACGCAGCCGCAAGTCACGGATATATGCTTACGGTTGATATCAAGCCTGAACACATAATGGAAAAGGTCCTTTATGCAACGGACGAGCTGACGGGCTTAATAGGTGCCGTTGCTCTTATGCGACCGTCAAAAAGTGTACAGGATATGGAGGTAAAGTCTGTTAAAAAGAAATATAAAAATCTTAATTTTGCGGCAGGCTGTTCAAGAGAGGTAATTGAAAGAGGAGCAGAAATGCTTGGCTGGGAGCTGAATGACCTTATTGAACAAACTATTTTGGCAATGAGAAGCTGTGAGGCGGAATATGAAAAGTACTGATTACATAAAGGGCATTATAGAAAAACTTGAAAGTGAGAGGAGTCTTGAAGATGAAGAGCTGAAGGCTCTCATTGAGAACAGTGAATGTGACAATTTTCTTTATGCTGAAGCTGACAAAAGGCGAAAGGAAATATACGGGACCGATGTGTATATAAGAGGTCTTATAGAGTTTACCAATTACTGTAAAAATTACTGTTATTACTGCGGAATAAGAAAAAGCAATAAAAATGCGGTAAGGTACAGATTAAGCAAAAATGAAATATTGTATTGCTGCAGAGAGGGATACGGACTGGGCTTTCGTACATTTGTAATGCAGGGTGGAGAAGATCCGTATTTTACCGATGATAGAATATGTGATATTGTTTCGGAAATAAGGAATGAGTTTAAGGATTGTGCAATTACTCTTTCTTTAGGTGAAAAATCAAAAGAAAGCTATGAGGCATACTTTAAAGCAGGTGCAAACAGATATTTATTAAGGCACGAAACGGCAAATGATCAGCATTATTCCAAGCTGCACCCTGAAAGTATGAGCCTTGAAAACAGAAAAAGGTGTTTGTTTGATTTAAGGGATATTGGCTATCAGGTGGGTTCGGGCTTTATGGTAGGATCACCTTTCCAGACTACTGAAAATCTTATAGAGGATCTTAGATTTTTACAGGAGCTTAAGCCTGATATGATCGGAATAGGTCCTTATTTGACACACAATGAAACGCCTTTTAGTAAATACAAAAACGGAAGTATGGTGCTTACTCTTAAAATGATATCAATTTTAAGGCTTATGTTTCCTTATGCTCTTATA
>JAUNPM010000060.1 GCA_030536675.1 Clostridia bacterium
GTTAAATCGGACAAGGATATTCCGCTTATTGATGCAACACCAGGTATCAGATCATTGCAAATTCATATTGACAGCACAAAAATGTCTGTAAAGGAATTAGCTGATAGGGTTGCAGAGATTGATGCCGGAATAGGGGATTTAAGTGATTTCAAGATAAAATCAAGAATTGTAAAAATGCCTTTATCCTGGGATGATCCCAAGGCAAAGCTAGCTATGGAAAGATACTATCAAAACGTAAGGACAAATGCACCATGGTGTCCTGACAATAAGGAATTTATTAGAAGGATAAACGGCTTAAATTCTATAGATGATGTTAAGAAGATAATTTTTGATGCGACTTATATGGTAATGGGACTTGGCGATGTTTATCTTGGAGCACCTGTAAGTATCCCTCTGGATCCCAGACACAGATTGGTTACAACAAAGTATAATCCTGCCAGAACTTGGACACCTGAAAATGCCGTGGGTATTGGTGGTGCCTATATGGGAATCTATGGTATGGAAGGACCGGGGGGATATCAGCTTTTTGGAAGAACTATACAAACTTGGAATTCTAAGAGGACCACGAAGAGTTTTAAAGAAGGAAAGCCGTGGCTTTTGGACTTCTTTGACCAGATCAAATTTTATTCTGTTACAGCGGAAGAGCTTCTTCAAATAAGAGATGATTTTTTAAGAGGTAAGTTTGAAGTAGAAACAGAAGAAACTGTTTTTGATTATGGCGAATATATGAAATTTTTAGACAGTATAAAGGAAGAAAGCAATGCTGTAAAGGAAAAAGAGATAATTGCATTTAACGAAGAAAGAGAAATGTGGAAGAAAAAGGGTCTTGATCATTTTGAAGTTAAACACGATCAAAATCAAAAAGATACCAAAATACCTGATGGTTGTGAAGCTGTTTTTTCAAATATGCCGGGCAGTGTTTGGAAAATACTTGTAAAAAAAGGCGATACAGTGAAAAAGGGTGAGGCTTTGATAATTGAGGAAAGTATGAAAATGGAGTTTCCTCTAGAAGCACCTTGTGATGGAGAAATTGTTGATATATTTATAAAAGAAAGTCAGGAGGTATGCGGAGGACAAGTACTCTTGGCTGTAAGGAAGGTGTGATTAAATGAATTTTGCAAAAAGGCTTAGTATAGACTATTTGCACAGTGGCTATAAGAGTGGATGCTTTACCCCAAAAGATATATGCAATGAGATCATAAAAAGGGTTGAAAAATATTCGGAAAAAAATATTTGGATAACTAAACCCAATATGAACATAATGTTAAAGTACATAGATAGGCTTGGTACAATTGATATAGACAAATATCCTCTATGGGGTATTCCGTTTGCTATAAAAGATAACATTGATTTAGAGCAAACAGAAACTACAGCGGCCTGTAAGGCGTATGCGTATAAACCTGTAAAAAGTGCATTTGTTGTACAAAAGTTAATTGATGCAGGTGCTATTCCCGTAGGTAAGACAAATTTAGATCAGTTTGCAACAGGTCTTGTAGGCACAAGGAGTCCATATGGAGAGGTACATAATTCATTAAATGATGAGCTGATAAGCGGAGGCTCCAGTTCGGGATCGGCTGTTGCTGTTAGCTTGGGGCTTTGCTCATTTGCTTTAGGTACAGATACTGCAGGTTCGGGGCGTATACCTGCTGCACTTAATTGCATTGTTGGATATAAACCAAGTTTAGGTGCATGGTCTACTTCAGGGGTAGTTCCTGCTTGTGCAAGCCTTGACTGTGTTACTGTTTTTTCTGTTAATATTGCGGATGCTGAAAAGGTAAATGAGTGTGCAAGAGGCTTTGACTTGGAATGTAGTTGGTCAAGAAAATTTGGCAGTATAATTAAGAAGCTGCCTAAAAAAATATTGCTTGCAAAAAATAATATTGAATTCTATGGCGACTACGGAGAAATTTATAATAAAAAGTGGAACAGAGCGGTTGATCGTATAAAGAATATGGGAATAGAAGTAGAATATATAGATTATACTATGTTTAGCAAGGTTGCCTCAATTTTGTACGACGGACCTTGGATCGCCGAAAGATGGAAGGATATAGGGCGTTTTGTTGAAAATAATCCAAACAAAGTATTTCACGTTACCGAAAAAATATTAAGAATGGGTGCAAAAACTGAGTTCACTGCTTCTAAGCTTTTTGAAGCAATACATACTTTGAAAATGTATAAGCAGCAGGCTGATAATATTTTAAAGGATGCAGTGCTTATTATGCCTACAGCGGGAGGAACATTTACAAGAGAACAAGTAAGAAATAATCCCATAGAAACAAATTCTAAAATGGGGCTTTATACAAATCACTGTAATTTGCTGGATTTATGCGCTATTAATATACCAGAAAATTCAAATGATTTCAGTATTCCATTTGGAATTACGGTTTTTGCCGAACACAACAGTGAGGGTATAATGCTGGAATTTGCCGAAAAATTTCTTGAAAATGAAAGAATGGATATTGCGGTTTGCGGATTGCATAAAAAAGGCTTTCCGCTTGAATATCAGCTTACGGAGCTTGGTGGTAAATATGTTGAAACCGTTAAAACCTCGGATAAGTATAGACTTTACAAATTGAATACAAATCCTCAGAAGCCGGGATTAATAAAAAGTAAATTGGGAAATCAAATAGAAGTTGATATTTTCTCTGTTCCTATAAATAAATTTGGTTGGTTTATGCAAAATGTGGCATCTCCTTTGTGTATTGGAGATGTTGAGCTAAATGATGGCAGAGTTTTAAAGGGCTTTATTGCTGAGAGTATATGTATTGATAACGCTAAAGATATTACTGATAAAGGAAGATTTGATGTAAGTGAAATACTAAAATAATTATCTGCGTGTCGATAAAGTCGACACGCTTGCAAGAAATGCTAAGGTGGGGATCGGTCGTGTAGTTTACGTTCTTGCTATGGAAGTATACAAACCAGTCTCCGTCCATGGCTGCTTGGGCGAGCAGCAAAACAAGGTTTTGCGACCAGCCTAGGTCTGGCAAAGCTCTTACAAGCAACTTTGCTACGCAAAGCAAGTTCCGTATGCTTCGGGATTGCAAACCTGTAGATTAAAGTCGGCGACGCTTTTTGAATTACGGTGTTGCAAGAATTTCAATTTTACTTAAAAAGTTTAGTTTTTTGACAGTCTGTAATTCTGTAATTATATATGATTTTTTGACTGTTTAAAAAATTAAGAAGTTTTTTTGAAGAGTGTTATAGTATTTTTATACAAAAAGTGATAATAAAATAAAAACGGTGCATTTCTGCACCGTTTTTGTATTAGTGTTAATTTATACAACCTGTCCTTTTGTTATAACAACGGGATCGTCGGGAGTACCTATAACCTGCTTGCCGTCGCTTATAACAGCTTCTTTATCTATGATGGCGTTTTCAATTACGCAGCCCTTTCCTATATATGAGCTCTTCATTATAATTGAATTGTTTACTCTTGCGTTTTCTGAAATGGTTACTTTTCTAAACAATACTGAGTTTGAAACAGCGCCGTCTATAATAGTACCTGTGCCTACGATTGTGTTTCTGACCTCTGCTGTTGAGTTGAATTTTGCAGGAGGATCGTCGCTTGGTTTTGTACTTATATAAGGCTCGCTTTTAAATACGGAAAGAACTTCAGGCTTAAGGAAGTCCATATTTGTTTCCATATATGCTTCAACACTGTTAAGAGTATTCCAGTAACCGTCAAAGCTGCAGCCGAAAATATTGAGATGATCTTTGTTTCTGAGTATAATATCTTTTACAAAGTCATAATATCCCTTTGGTATGGCATTTTCAAGAAGCTTGATCAAAAGAGGCCTTGAAATAACATATATACCCAGTGAAATGTTATCGCTCTTTGGGTCAATAGGCTTTTCTTCAAATGTTGTAAGTTTCATATTCTCATCGAAGGTTACTACACCGTAATCGTGAGGATCCTTTGTTGTACCTGCAACATTTTTTGTTACTATAGTAATATCTGCGCCCTTATCAACGTGATATTCAAGGAGTTTCTGATAATCCATTTTATAAATCGCATCACCTGATGTAATGACTACATATGGCTCGTGACTTCTTTTGAGGAATGAAATGTTTTGATAAATGGAATCTGCTACACCTCTAAACCAAAAATTGTTTTCACTTGTAAGGAATGGTGTAAATATGTATAAACCGCCTTCTTTTCTGTCTAAGTCCCACCATTTTGCTGATGAAAGGTGATCCTGTAAACTTCTTGAGTTGTACTGAGTAATAACGGCAACTTTATTAATTGAAGAGTTTGACATATTACTGAGAGTAAAATCTATAGCTCTGTAAGATGACGCAACGGGCATAGCCGCAATAGCTCTCACTTTACAGAGTGCTTTTAATCTTTCGCTGTTACCGCCTGCAAGTATGATACCTATAGCTTTCATAATTAAATCCCCTCCTCAACAATAATTACGGATTTGCCGCTTTCAAGCTTGTTTTCGGCGTAATTATCTGAATTTGTTTTACCGTAAATTACGCAGTTTTTACCTATCTCTATATCAGACGGTACTGTAGTATTGCTGCCTATAACGGTAATACCGGTGTTATAAATATGAGGCTTTTCTTCATTGGCGGTGTTTTCTCCTGTGCCGATAACTACATTATCGCCTATAACGGTGTTCTGGTCAATAATACACCTGTCTATAACTGTGTTTTTACCAATATGACAGCCTTCCATAATAATTGAATCTTTAATGACCGCACCTTTTTCAATAATGATGTTTTTACTGAGTACGGAGTGCTCCACTTTGCCTTCTACCTGACAGCCCTCGGAAACTATACTTGTTTTAACCTCTGACTCGGGTCCTGCATACATTGGTGGCTGAAGATCGCTGTTTGTGTAAATTTTCCAAAAGTCCTCATAAAGATTAAATTCGGGAAGAGTTCTTATAAGCTCCATATTGGCAGCCCAATAGGATTCTATTGTTCCTACGTCCTTCCAGTAATCCTTAAATCTGTAAGCATAAAGAGTCATACCCTTGTTGAGCATTGAAGGAATAATGTGCTTTCCGAAATCACTGTCGGAATGGATCTTATTATCTTCAATAAGAGCTTCTCTGAGTTTGTCCCAAGTAAATATGTAAATACCCATACTTGCAAGATTGCTCTTAGGGTTGGCGGGCTTTTCTTCAAATTCGTAAATTTTATCATTTTCATCGGCATTCATAATACCGAAACGAGATGCCTCTTCCATTGTAACTTCAAGCACGGCAATTGTTACATCACAGTTATTTTGCTTGTGATATTTAAGCATAGCCGCATAATCCATTTTGTAAATATGATCGCCTGAAAGTATGAGCACATATTCCGGCTTATTGGCATCAATATAATCGATATTTTGATATATTGCGTTTGCTGTGCCTGAATACCAATCGCCTTTTTCGCCCTCTCTCTGGTGAGGTGCCAAAATTGAAACACCGCCGTCACGAATGTCCAGATCCCAAGGAACACCTATACCAATATGCTGATTAAGTGTAAAGGGCTGATACTGTGTGAGAACACCAACGGTGTCTACACCTGAATTAACACAATTACTCATTGGAAAATCTATGATACGATATTTACCTCCAAAAGCAACTGCGGGTTTTGCCTTGTCCATAGTAAGTATACCAAGACGGCTTCCCTGTCCTCCGGCTAAAAGCATAGCCATCATTTCTTTTTTTCGCATAGCTGCAATCCCTCCATTCGCTATGATTTATTTAACTATATAATAACATACTTTTATAGTAAATTACAACAAAAATTATATAATTTTTTAAAAAAATAAATAAAAAATCGTGTAGCAGCAATTTACACATATTTACAAAATAATATAATGTTTCCAAAAAATGCTAAATTATGCTTTATTTTATGTAAATTTTTTACAAATATTTTATTTTGTTTGTATTTTAGTAAATTATGTGGTAATTTATAGTAAAATAGGTTAATATATAAATAATGCTATTAAAAGGGGGATATTATGAAATACGGATTTATAAGAGCGGCAGCTGCAACGCCTGATGTTAAAGCCGCAGACTGTGGGTACAATACTCAAAATATCATAAAATGTATTAATGAAGCCTGCGATAAAAATGCGGAGCTTGCGGTTTTCCCTGAGCTTGTTGTAACAGGATATACCTGCGGTGATTTGTTTTCTCAAAGAAGGCTTATAAAAGCGGCATATGAAAGTATGAATGAAATCAAAAAGTCAACAGAAGGTAAAAATATCGTTGTTGTTGTGGGTTTTCCTTTTGAATATAACTGTAATCTTTATAACTGCGGTGCAGTATTATATAATGGCAGGACTTTGGCTGTTGTGCCTAAGAGCTTTTTGCCCAATTACAATGAATTTTATGAAATGAGATGGTTCAGAGAAGCTCTTAAGGAAACAATAATTATTGATTTTTTAGGTGAAAAAATTCCTTTTGGCACAAATGTTGTTGTTAAGTCTTCTTATATGCCTGAGTTTGCCTTAGGGGTGGAAATATGCGAGGATCTGTGGAGCGTTATTCCGCCTTCATTAAATCACGCTCTTGCAGGGGCAACCATTATTGCAAATCCTTCTGCGGGAAATGAGATAACCGGAAAGGATGTTTACAGAAAATCTCTTGTTGAAGGTCAGTCTGCAAGGATCATAGGGGGATATGTATATGCCTGTGCGGGAGGTGGAGAGTCTACAACTGATGTTGTGTATTCGGGCCACAATTTGATTTGTGAAAACGGAATTACTTTAAATGAGTCCGAAAGGTTTAAAAACGGCATTATATACGGTGATATTGATGTTTACAAAATGGAGAGCGAAAGACAAAGGAATACGTCATTCAGAACCGATGAAAGCAATTATACCGTTGTGAAATTTGATTTTAAACCCAATAGCTGTGATATAAACAGGTTTGTTGACCCTAAGCCATTTGTGCCCAAGGATCTTAAGAAAAGGGCTAAAAGGTGTGAGGAAATAATAAATATTCAGGCTTACGGGCTAAAAAAGAGAATTGAGCATATAGGCTGTGAAAATGTTGTAATAGGCATAAGCGGAGGACTTGACTCCACACAGGCTCTTATTGTAACGTCAAGAGCCTTTGAGCTTCTTAATATGGATAAGAAGGGGATAATTGCTGTAACAATGCCCTGCTTTGGTACAACAGACAGAACATACAACAATGCGGTAAGTCTTGTTAAGGAGCTTGGCGCAACTTTAGTTGAGGTCAATATTAAAAATGCGGTAATGCAGCATTTTGAGGATATAGGACATAATCCCGACATTCACGATTTGACATATGAAAATTCACAGGCAAGGGAAAGAACAATGGTGCTTATGAATATGGCATCAAAGTATAAGGGCTTTGTTGTGGGAACGGGAGATCTGAGTGAGCTTGCCCTTGGCTGGGCAACCTATAACGGAGATCATATGAGTATGTATGGGGTAAACTGCTCAATACCCAAAACCCTTATAAAATATCTTATACAATATGTTGCAGACACAACAGATGATGATAAATTAAGGGAAATATTAAAGGACATTCTTGATACTCCCGTTTCTCCGGAGCTTCTTCCTCCCGATGAAAAGGGTGAAATTGCTCAGATAACAGAGGACGTTGTCGGACCTTATGAGCTTCACGATTTCTTTTTGTACAATATGATGAGGCTTGCTTATGAGCCTGATAAAATATTTTATATGGCTTGTATTGCTTTTAAGGGTGTATATGAAAAGGCTGTTATTTATAAATGGCTTAGAAATTTCTATTGGAGATTTTTCTCACAGCAGTTTAAAAGAAGCTGTCTTCCCGATGGACCTAAGGTGGGTTCTGTAAGTTTAAGCCCCAGAGGGGACTGGAGAATGCCAAGCGACGCTTCCGTAGGTGAGTGGATGAAAATTCTTGATGAAATAAAAAAGGAAAACGGATATATGTAAAAAATACTCTTGTATTAAATGACGTTTGGGTATAAAATATAAATATAATTATATGGTTTGGAAAGGAAAAATAAATATGACTAAAAAGGTTATTGCCGTGTTATTCGGAGGACAGTCATCAGAACACGATGTATCAAAGGTAAGTGCGGCAACTGTTATATCAAATATAAACAGGGACAAATATACTATCGTACCTATATATATAACAAAGGAAGGTCATTGGCTTTTATATGACGGACCTATTGAGAACATTCAGAATGAAGCATGGGAAAAATATGCGGCTTCTGCTGTTTTAAGTCCCGATGCATCTCACAGAGGCATATTCAGGATAGTGGGAGAGAAGGTCAAGCTGATACCCGTTGATTTTGTATTGCCTGTTCTTCACGGAGCAAACGGTGAGGACGGCACTATACAAGGTCTTTTGGAGCTTGCTAAAATTCCTTATGCCGGCTGTGGAGTGCTTTCTTCCGCCGTTAGTATGAATAAGGCCTTTACTAAGATCATAGTT
>JAUNPM010000061.1 GCA_030536675.1 Clostridia bacterium
ATATAACATTAACAGTTGTGTCAGGCACAAAAAGACGAATGTTAATATAAAGAACTGCACCTATTACACCAATTATCAAAGTCATAGCAGTAGCTTCCAAGAAATTCTGTTTAAAACTTTTAAAAAAATCCTTTGTTACATAGCCTTCTCTGTCTGAGATCTGACGGGTAGTCACATAATACAAAGCCGTTGTGGAAGCCCCAACAGTAATTATGGGTATACTGCACACAAGCCATAGCACAGTAAGTATGATCCAATCACAAAGCATTGTACCATATTTAAAAAACTTTCCGTCTATACTTAACCATTTGTCCATATATAAACTCCTTTCACTTATAATAAGTATACTACATTTGATCTGATATATCAATAAAATTATCGGATTTAATATAAATTTAACCTTTGTTTTAATTTCTTAAAAAATATATAATTTATATTTCATTCACTATATTTCAATTTGTGAATATACTGGATATATAATATAAATTTGGGAGGCAAAAATGGCTACAGGACGTTTACAGGTACAACTCTACGATCAGAGTCAGGCAGTTCCCGTTGTAAGCGGCAGAGTTGTTGTAAGCTCAGACGGCGAAGTTCTTTACGATGTTTATACGGACAATTCCGGTCAAACGATCGAAATGGAACTTGAAGCTCCGCCAATAGAATATTCAATTGATGAAAATGAACCTCAACCCTATTCCACATACACAATACAAATTACGGCACAAGGATATAAGGACATCATTATTAACGGTGCTCAGGTTTTTGCCGACAGAACCGCTCTTCAAAAAGTGCTTATGACTCCCGGCACAGGTCAGGAGGTTATTAATGTGCCTCCACCCGTACTTTGGGGAGATTATCCCGAAAAGGAACCAGAGGAAGAAGAAAAGCCTATACCCGACGAAACAGGATTTGTAGTCCTTGATAACGTAGTTATCCCTGAATATATAGTTGTTAAAGACGGAGTTCCGTCAGGAGACGGCGCAATTTACTATATTCCCTATAAAGACTATATTAAAAACGTAGCGTCTTCGGAAATTTATTCAACGTGGTCAGATGCCGCAATACGTGCAAATGTACTTGCAATACAATCCTTTGTTTTAAACAGAGTATTCACTGAATGGTACAGAAACAGAGGCTATAATTTCACGATCACCAATTCAACCAGATATGACCAATCTTTCAGTCAAGGCAGAACCATATATGAAAATATTAGTGCAATAGTAGATGAGATGTTCACAAACTTTTTAAGACGTGAAGGTCAACGGCAGCCTCTTTTTGCACAATACTGTGACGGAAGAAAAGTTTCCTGTCCCGGTTGGATGACTCAATGGGGCAGTGAGGAGCTTGCACAGCAAGGGTACTCCGCAATACAAATACTGAGATATTTTTACGGAGATGATATATTTATTGACACAGCCGAAAGAGTTCAGGGTGTGCCTTTAAGTTTTCCGGGAGAACCCCTTTCCATTGGTTCAACAGGAAATTCCGTAAGAGTAATACAAAGTCAGCTTAATACAATATCAGACACCTATTCCGCCATACCCACTTTAAGAGTTGACGGTATTTACGGTGAGTCCACAGCAGAAGCAGTACAGGAATTTCAAAAAATATTTAATCTTCCTCAAACAGGTGTTGTAGATCTTGCCACTTGGTATCAAATTTCACAGATATACGTAGCTATAGAAAGGCTTGCCGAATTATAAAATATAAATAACCGTATAATTCATTATTAAGGGCTGCCCTAACAGGCAGCCCTTAAACATTTCAACATTAATTCAAACTACAATTTCCCTTTAAAGCATTGATCGCTTCCATAGCAGCTTTTTGTTCCGCTTCCTTTTTGCTGTGTCCCTGCCCTCTGCCAAGTATTTTCCCCCTATGGCATACTTCAATTGAAAAAGATTTATAATGAGCGGGACCACTTTCTCCTATAATTCTGTATTCAATAGGCTCCTGACTATCTCTCTGTAATATTTCCTGTAAAGTTGTTTTGGCATCAAGAATATGCACAGTACTTGATATTTCCTCAATTTCCGATTTCAGCAAATCAAGTATAAACTTTTTAACAGGCTCAATACCCCCGTCAAGATATATTGCACCTATAACCGATTCAACAGCGTCTGCAATAATTGAATTTCTTTCTCTTCCCCCTGTATGCTCTTCCCCTTTTCCCAATTTAAGCTCTTTGTTGATCCCAAGCTCTCTGCCTTTTTTACTGAGCATTGTTTCACAAACAACGCTTGCTCTTAATTTTGTCAATTTCCCCTCAGGCCACATACTGAATTTTTTGTAAATATATTCCCCAACCACAAAACCAAGTATTGCGTCACCTAAAAATTCAAGCCTTTCATTACATTCAATTCCTTCATTTTTGTGTTCATTTGCATATGAACTGTGAGAAAGAGCTGTGGAAATCAATTTTTCATTTTTAAAATTATAACCAATATTCATAGTACCTCCATAATACAATATGCCATACACACGGCATCCATATGAATAAATACCTTAGCTTAACACTCCACACCTGTTAAGCTAATATATTTATTTAATGCTAAACAAAATTTTTAACTATTTAACCTGCATCGTTACTTTTCAAAAGAATTATGCCGCAGCTATACTGCGGCATAGTAAAATTATAGACTTTTTAATTATTCCTGAGCTGCCTTAATACATTCAATAACGTCAGCTACAGTCTTAATATTAGCAGACTCGTCATTATCAAACTCAATTTCAAATTCTTCTTCCAAAGTATTAATAACCTGGAATAAATCTAAAGAATCTGCGTCCAATTCTTCAAAAGTAGTATCAACTGTAATATCAGCTTCATCTCTGCCTAATTCTTCGGCAATAATTGAAATAACTTTTTCTTCCATTATTAAAATCCTCCTTATGAAATTTGTCAAACAATTCTGTAATTGCTTGTTTATTATAATATACTAGATATTCCGAAATTTTACAAGTACATTTTTTAAATTTTATAAAAAATTTTATATTTCCGTGTGACAATATACCCGTCATTAATACATAAACACATAAAATAAGCTTATTTACAGCCTTTCGGCTATTTTGTTTACAATATCTCCGTCTATAAATTTCTCACACTGTTTTATAGCTCCCGCAACGGCTCCCGCATCGGAACTGCCGTGAGCCTTTACAACAAGCCCCTTTAAGCCTAAAAAAGGAGCTCCTCCTATATCGTCATATTCAAAAAATTCCCTCTGGATCTTCTTAAATGCAGGAAAAGCAAAAAGCGCCCCTATTTTACTTCTCAAATTTGACATAAGAGCTTTTTTGAGTATTCTCAAAACAGTTTTACTTAAGCCCTCCATAACCTTTAATATAACATTTCCCACAAAGGCATCGCATACAACTATATCCACATCGCCAAGTGTAATATCTCTTGCTTCAACATTTCCCACAAAATTAATTCCATTGGCTTTTTCAAGAAGGCTGTAGGCTTCCTTTACCATTGCATTTCCCTTTTCCCTTTCGGTGCCTATGTTTATAAGTCCTACGGTTGGATTATCCTTTCCTAACACGTTTTCAAAATAAACAGAACCCATTTGAGCATACTGCACAAGATATTCTGCCTTTGCATCCACATTTGCACCTGAATCAAGCATAAGAACTCTGTTTTTTTCACTTGGAAGCATAGTGCCTAAGGCAGGTCTTTTAACTCCCTTTATTCTTCCAACAATAATTGTGGCGCCTGTAAGCAAAGCTCCCGTATTCCCTGCCGATACAAAAGCCACAGCTTGTCCGTCCTTTACCATATTAAGTCCTATAACCATTGATGAATTTTTTTTATTCTTAATAGCCTCTGTAGGCATTTCACAGTTTTCTATAACATCATCTGCATTAACAACAAATATTTTATCAGCGTCATAACTGTATTTTTTAAGCTCTTCATTTATTACGTTCTCTCTGCCTACCAAGGCAAGTCCGTACTTTACAGTTTTGCTTGCCAACACAGCACCCTTTACTGTTTCAATAGGTGCATTGTCGCCTCCCATAGCGTCAATGGCAATAATTTTATCTGACATTATGAATATCCCCTGTCCAAATTTATTTCTTCATCAACATATTATAACAAAAGTATGTTGATAAATCAATATTTAATTTTCACATAAATACAGTTGATATTAAATTTTTATACTTTTAGTTGTATTTTTTGTTTATATGTATTTAATTATTACTTTTAAACACTTTTTTAAAAATAAATCTTACAAGGGGACCTGCCGCAAAAAACTGCCAAAAAAATGCCATAGGGAAATTTAACACCGTTGTCTTTATCCATATTGAAATGACCTCTCTTTGTAATATGCCCCCTTTAAACAGCACCACCGCAATAAAGCTCATACACGGGCACATTAACCACACGGAAGCCGCAGACACTGCTGACATTATAAAAAACGGCTGTGTTTTTGCAGGATCTGTCAATTTAAAAGCAATGCTTTTAGCCAAACCTCCCACAAAAATAAGCTCTAATGCAACAGCCGCCACCACCATTACAGGCAGCTCACTAAAAGCTGCTCCAAACACATAATTTGTAAAATCCCCTACGTTCAGAGCAATATTATAGCAAACCAATCCGTAAACCATAACTCCCGCCATTAAAATTGTAAAAATAACCTCTTGAAACTTTGTTTTAGGCATAATTAACCTCCTGAATATATTTTTTAACGGCAATTTAATACAAAAAAATAAGCGAATACGTAAACTTTCGTTTTACCGCATTCGCTTAGTACAAACTACCATTAATTAATAATATTATACTATATTTGTCAAAAAAAGTCAAATGTTTTTGCAATTTTTTCAGTTAAACATCAGATTCATATACATATTTCCGCTTTCAAATTCCTTATGCCTTTTTATCATACCAAAGGGTACATTTCCTCCTTTTTCACAGGCTTCAACACGATCTGTGCCAAGGTGATCACAGACATAATTTATAACTATATCCCTGTCCCTTTCATTAATATACATTAATTCTTCTATCTTGTCAGAAACAACGGCATAAGCACTGTTATAAATGTATATTTTACCCCCTAAAGCCTTATACATATCGATTTGTACCTTCCAGTACTCACAGCTTCTTTCCACACTTCCGCTGTATATATCCATAAGTCTTTCTATATGTGAGTATTCCGCTTCAATTGCATCGCCTTTTAACAAATTTTTATTATATACACATTGTTTCATATAAAAAGCCGTATCATACCCAATATTTTCATAAAATTTAAACAGAGGTTTGTTTGCGGGAATAAGTATTGACGCCGCTCTTCCCAATTTAACATCTATTTCAAAGGAGCTTTTAAGCAATTCACTCATCAATCCCATTTTTCTGTATTTTGGCATTGTGGCAGCTCCGTATATATAAGTAACCTCTCCTATATCCTTAATATTATAGGGCAGCATTTGCGCCATAGATGCAATTTCATTATTTTTAATATACACAAGAGTATTTTTATGATCAAATATATTTTTAAAAAAATATTCATTAAAATCAGGTTCCTCGGGAAATGCAATTTCCCAAAGGCTTCTTATGGAATAAATATCCTCTTTATCCGCAAATTTTATCATTTCAATTTACCCGTATAATTTAAAGTAGTGAATTCGGGATAATAGGACTCTTTAGCTTTTCTCAAGCCCTCAATGCCCATATCCTCTTCTCTGTCAACATATTTAACGTCCTTGCAGCTGTGAATGACAAACTGCTGATTTATCATCTGATAGGCCCCGTTAATATTGTGATCTGCCTTTTCAATATGCACTATCATTGTATCATCAAAGGATTTTGAACCTAATGTAACAGCCGCAATTTTGCCGTCTATCCTCAATATACCTCCCACAATTCCCAGAGCCTTGTAATTTTTAAGAGCAGTTGAAGCAGCTCCAAGCTCACCGAGAAATTGATTGTCCAAATTGCACCACTCCACCTGGTAATTGAAAAATTCCTTAATATTGTCATCATTTAATTCTTCATAGCTCCAGCGACCGTCATACTCTTTCATAAATTTGTTTATATGATTTTTCTTTTTATGCAGCTTTTTCCCTGAAAGCGTTGCCAGCTTTTCAGCCAAATAAACATAATCCGCATTATCCCTGTTTTCTTCAAATTCAAACCTTCCCGGGAAATATTCTTCCAGTTTCTCTTTCTGCTTGTCATAGATTGATACAAAAAGCCACTTTTCTCCTTTTTCCTTGGTATAGTCGAGAAGTTTTTCAACAGCCCTTTTAAAATCCCCTTCTCCGTCAGGCACAGTATAGTATTCATATTCATCGTCACTGCTGCTTTTAATATATAAAAAGCCGTCAGACTCCGCATACATTGTATTATAATGCTTTGACCATATGAAAATATCAGTAAAACTGTATTCGCATAAAAAGTGATTTTCTTTTTTAAAATGTGCTTCTATTAACTCTTTATCATTAATATCTATTGGTTTAAACTCCAACATTTAAATTCCTTCATTCCCTTTTTATTTTTTTGATAATAATTATCAATTATTATTATACACCATTTTTCTCAATTCGTCAATTTCTTCAATTATCTGTTCAATGCCCGTTTTCCAAAATTCTTTATTATACAGATCTATTCCCGCAATTTCAGCTACTTTTGCCAAGGGCATTGTGCTTGAAGAGGCAAGAACATTGTCATACAGCTCTAAAAATTCAGATCCCTTATTTTTATATATACTGTAAAGACCCTTTGACAAAAGAGAACCGAAAGCATAAGGGAAATTATAATAATTAAATTCAGCATCATAATAATGGGGCTTGCATATCCACATATATTTATGCATATAATTTTCATCTAAGCCCTTGCCGTATGCTTTTTTCTGCGCCTCTGTCATAATGTCTGAAAGCTCATCAGCTGAAAGTACTCCCTCTTTTCTTCTATTAAAAACAGTATCCTCAAATATAAATCTGGAATAAATATCAACAATGCACTGAGTAAGACCCATTATATCATTTTCAAGTATATTTATTTTTTCATTTTCATCTGCCGTTTTAAGAGCTTCATTTACAACTATGCTTTCACAAAAAGTAGATGCCGTTTCCGCAATAGGCATAGGATAAAACGAATTTAATTCACTTAATTTAAAAAGCCTTGTATTATGAAAAGCGTGTCCAAGCTCGTGAGCAATGGTTATAACATCGTCAAAAGCTCCTCCGAAATTTGCAAGTATCCTGCTCTCCCCCATAGAATGTATGGTTTCACAGTATGCACCTCCAACCTTTCCTTTTTTAGGCATTAAATCAAGCCACCTTTTTTCAAAGGCAGACTTTGCAAAGTCCCCCATATCCTTACTGAATCCATAAAAGCACCTTATAACAAAATCCCTTGCCTCCTCAACGGTATAGCTTCTGCCGCTTTCAGCAATGGGAGCAAACAAATCATAAAAAGGCAAAGCTCCCTTATGCCCCAAAGCCTTAGCCTTTATTAAAAAGTACTCCTGAAGCTCACCCAGCTTTTCTTCAACGGCAGAAAACATTGCGTCCAAAATTTTTTTATCTATTCTTGACTCAATAAGCGTCATATCAAGAGGCGATCTGTACCCCCTCATTTTACAAAGAGTTATGACCTCCCCTTTTATTCCGTTCATACAAAAGGCGCAGGACTGTTCAATTTTTTCATATGCTTTTAATTCAGCCTCATATGCGGTCTTTCTCACCTCCGCAGACCTGTCATAGGCAAGATTTCTTATTTCCGAAAGGGGTATTTCATTTCCCTTATATTCTGCCGTAAGGCTTGAAGAAAGTCTGTTCCATTGCTTTTCCCACAGCAAAGAGCCCGTTGTTTTCATTTTTGCAATTACGGCTTCTTCTTCCGCCGAAAGCATATGGCTGCCCTTTTCCTTTATTTCATTTATATAAAAGCTGTGTTCTCTTAACAGCTCGCTTTTGTTTATGACGTTTTCAATATCCTTTATATTTTTAACAAATTCCACTATTGCCGTATTTTGATAAGATGTTTCTGCTTCAGCTTCTTCAAGCTTATTTAAAGCCTTTGCAATTTCTTCATTTCCCGTATCAACACTCTGAGCCAGATTTGCATACATAAAGAGCTTATCATATGACATTATTTCATTTTTAGCCTTTATATACGTTTCCAATTTACTTACAGGGTCATCATTGCCTTCAAAATTTATTTTGCACCAATTATTCAGCTCCCTTACAAGTTTTTTATATTCTTCAAAATCCCTTATAAAAGCCTCTGATTTTACAGAAGTGTATATATTATCCAAATTCCAGTCATTATTCATTTAAATTTCCTCCGTTTTTTATTTTTCTCTCTTACATCATTAAAAATATTTTACTACATTTCTGTTATTTATACTAG
>JAUNPM010000062.1:0-3902 GCA_030536675.1 Clostridia bacterium
CTCTCTGTACTGTGCAAGCTCGGTTCTTATGGGACCCGCAATCTTTTTCATAGCTTTAATTTGGGCAGAACCTCCAACTCTTGAAACAGAAAGACCTGCATTTATAGCAGGACGCACACCTGAATTGAAAAGCTCACTTTCAAGGAAGATCTGTCCGTCTGTAATTGAAATTACATTTGTCGGAATATATGCGGAAACATCTCCTGCCTGTGTTTCAATAATAGGAAGTGCTGTTATTGAACCTCCGCCGTATTTTTCATCAACTCTTGCGGATCTTTCCAAAAGTCTTGAATGAAGATAAAATACATCTCCGGGATAAGCTTCACGTCCTGGTGGTCTTTTAAGGAGCAAAGACATAGCTCTGTATGCTACTGCGTGCTTTGACAGATCATCATACACAATAAGCACATCCTTGCCGTTTTCCATCCATTCTTCGCCTATGGCAACACCTGCATAAGGCGCTATATACTGCAAGGTTGATGATTCGGAAGCAGTTGCTGAAACTATTGTTGTGTAGTCCATTGCTCCTGCGTCCTCAAGGCTCTTTACAATTCTTGCTACCGTAGAAGCCTTTTGTCCTATTGCAACATAAATACAAAGACAATCCTTGCCCTTCTGATTTATTATTGTGTCTATGCATATGGCAGTTTTGCCTGTCTGTCTGTCACCTATTACAAGCTCTCTCTGTCCTCTTCCTATGGGCACCATTGCATCAATAGCCTTAATGCCTGTCTGTAAAGGCACATTAACTGCTTTTCTTGTTATTACACCGGGTGCAACTCTTTCAATAGGACGTGACTTGTCTGTTACTATAGGTCCCTTTTCATCTATAGGATTTCCTAAAGCGTCCACAACTCTGCCTATCATAGCATCGCCTACGGGAACAGAGGCTACTTTGCCTGTCAGCTTAACCGAAGAACCTTCTTTTATTCCCTCGTCAGAACCTAAAATAACAACACCTACATTGTCCTCTTCAAGATTCTGCGCCATACCCATTACTCCGTTTTCAAATTCCAAAAGCTCACCGCTCATAGCATTTAAAAGTCCGTAAACTCTGGCAATACCGTCGCCAACCTGTATAACCGTACCAACCTCAGACACATTAAGTTTAGTTTTATAGCCCTTTATTTCTTCCTTAATAACGGAACTGATTTCTTCGGGTCTGATATTCATTATTAGGTTACACTCCTTTACTGTGCAAGCCTTATTGCAAGCAGAGCCTTTTTAAGTTCGGTAATACGGCTTTTCACCGTGTTATCAATAACATAGCCGCATACGGAAATTTTGATTCCGCCTATGAGCTCAGGCACTACTTTTACTTCAACTTCAACCTGCTTATTTAATTTATAAGACAACTTTTCTTTAATTTCATTTATTTTATCACTTTTAAGGGAAACTGCGCTTTCGATCACCGCATTTACAATTCCCTTATATTCCTTTACCTTATCAATAAATATATTCAAAATATCAATAAGTTCCTTCTCTCTGCTTTTTTTGAAAACAACAGATAAAAGTCCCAATACATCATCGCTTACATAGGCAGAAAATGTATCCGTAAGTATTTTCATTTTACTTTCATAACTTATTTCGGGATGATACAAAACTTCCAAAACCTCATTGTTTCCACAAAGCAGATCATATATCAATTTAATTTCATCTGCGTATTTGTCAACACAGTTTTTTTCCAAAGCTAACTGAAAAAGAGCCTCTGCATATCTTTTGGAAATTATTCCTGCCATTTAACTCCCTCCAAATCCGAAATAGTTTCATCAACAAGTTTATTCTGCTCTTCTTCAGTCATTTTAGCAGCAACAAACTTACCTGAAACAAGAGCAGATACTTCAATGATCTGCTTTTTAATTTCATCTTTTGCCTTTTCTTCTTCTCTCTTTATATCAGTCATAGCTCGGTTGTGAATATTCTGAGCCTCTATTTTAGCCTCGGCAATAATTTGCTGGCTGTTTTTATTAGCCTGGCTTCTTGCTTTTTCAAGAATATAATTTTTTTCAGACTCAATATTACTTAATTTATTTTCATACTCCGCTTTAAGTGCTTCTGCTTCATTAAGCCTTTCCTGTGCAGTATCTATTTGCTGGGAAATTCTTTCCTTTCTTTCATTCAGAAACTTAGTAACAGGCTTATAAAGGAGCTTTGAAAGAGCAAAGCACAATATACACGTATTAATAAGCTGAATAGCAATTTGTATAAGCGTCTGTTGATCCAGCATTATAACATAGCCTTCCAAAATGTGACCTCCTTTCAGGCAAATTCAATACATTATAACCGCCCTTTGTAATTTGGCAGCCTATTAAAATCAGCCTCAGATTTTGCCAACCAATGGATTTGCAAATAATAAGATCATTGCAACAACAAGACCGTAAATACCTGTAGATTCCGCAACGGCACAGCCTAAAAGCATTGTAGAAGTAATAGTACCTCTTGCTTCGGGCTGACGTCCTACAGCTTCGGCACCCTTACCTGCCGCAAAGCCCTGACCTATACCCGGTCCGACACCTGCTATCATAGCTAAACCTGCACCTATTGCAGAACAACCTAATACAAAAGCTCTTGGATCTAATCCTTCCATTTTAAAATCCTCCTTAAACAATAAAATTTAAAATAATTAATCAGCAATTTTATCTTTAATAAATGTCATTGAAAGCATAACAAATATTACAGTTTGTATACAGCCTGCAAACACATCAAAATATATGCTTAAAACAGACGGCACACCTATATTGAATATTTTCAATATTCCGGGCAGAGCACCCAATGCCATATATACCATAGATGTAATTATCATACCGCCTAAAATATTTCCGAAAAGACGGAAGCTTAAAGATATAGGCGTAGCAATTTCACTTATTATATTAATAGGCAGCAATATGGGCACAGGTTCAAGGTATCCTTTGAAATAGCCGCCCTTTCCCGTCTTAATACCCATAAAATGGATCAAAAAGAACGTTACAAGAGTTATTGCAGCCGTAGTACATAAATCGGCAGTTGGGGGTCTGAAGCCCAATAGACCGCTTAAATTACTTACAAGTATAAGTATAAATACGCCAAAAAACCAGTTGCCGAAATATGCATATTTGTCAGACATAACGGAACGCACAAATGAATCCATATACTCAATTGCCGTTTCAACAACATTTTGAAAACCTGAGGGCTTGTCATTGTATTTTTTAAGACCAACTCTTATAACAGCTGCTATAATAATTAACACAGCCATAAAAACCCACGTATTCACAACAGTTTCAGTTATCCAAACCTCAGTGCCGCCGATATTGAGCTTTTCAATGATTCTGGCGCTGGGGTCTATTCCCGTTTCGGGATTGGTTTCCCAGCCGATTAAATGACCGACTAAACTTTTAACCTCCAGTAAATGAAGTCCCAAAGCCTTATTTCCTCCTTTCTGTAATTTATAGCATTTTATAATTATTTACTATAAACACATTTTACTTTCAAAGCACTACTTTTTTTCCTTTCTCTTCTCAAAAAAACTGTAAATGTATACCGCAGGCTGTAATAACACAAGCCCAACAATTAATCCCACAGGATTTGCAAATCCCTTATAACAGGCAATAACAGCTATGGCAAGAGTAATCATATATCTTAACATATATTGAGCCCTTGTATAATTTTTTGCGTCAGCAGGTTCCATATCTGCGGCCTTTTCAAGGCTTTTTGTCATTGAGATCACTCTGAATTCACATATTAATGCGCCCAAAGCAATACCCACTATCCACATTAGCGCCTGATCGGTAAAAATAAGCCCCACAGCCATACATATTAATCCCAGTATCAATACTATTGCCAAAAGGGAATTTCTTGTTTTCAATACATCATCAGTCATTACTGCTCTCCTTTCCATCAGATTTTAAACTGCCTGCCTCATTCTT
>JAUNPM010000062.1:3912-8299 GCA_030536675.1 Clostridia bacterium
TTTTTTACAACCATATTATCATCTATTAAATGATTCTTTATTTTTTCTATATCAACATAAGTGTCTTTTCCCTTGTAAAACCCCCTTACCAGAACATAAACACTTCTGAATCCCGCCATTATACCCATAACCGTAAAAATAATGAGAAATATCCCATTTATGTTAAGCAGCCTGTCCAAAGTTCTGCCTATAAAAAAACAAATAAATATAGGAACCACCATTGACACACTGATTTGAGTAAATAAAGCAAGAGCCTTTGAAATTTCCCTGTTCATAATAATCACCTTATGTCTATTCTTACCCATAATTTTAAAAAAAACTAATGTTTTTAATAAAATAATAAATCACAAAGTTTTAAGTTGGTTTTTAACACACTCTGTTGATTAAGCATATTTTACCATAAATTATCCATAATGTAAATACTATTTTTTGGATATTATTATTACTATATATAAATTTTACAACATTTTTTTGTAAAATTTCATATTTTTTTACAACATTTTTTCGCTTTTGTTTATTATTATTCATAAATAAAAAAGGCGCAGCAAAATTTTCATTCTGCTGCACCCTTTTTATATTAATTTATAAGCACAAAACTAATACTTTTTATAAAATTAAACGATCAACATTAGTTGCCTGCTGCCAATTTCTTATAACCTTCAAGTCTTCTCTTAGCGTCTTCAGCACACTTATTGAACAAATCTTCAGCAACATCAGGGAATGCCTTAGCAAGTGAAGTATATCTTACTTCGCCCTTTATGAATTCCTTAAAGTCTGCTGTAGGTTCTTTAGAATCTAATGTAAATACTTCGCCAACAGGATTATATCTGTATAACTGCCAGTAACCACAGTCAACAGCCTTCTTAGCCTCAATATGGAAGTTAGTTCTTAATCCGTGGTTAATACATGGTGAATAAGCAATGATCAATGAAGGACCATGGTAAGCCTCAGCCTCTTTAAGAGCCTTTATTAACTGATTCTTGTCAGCACCCATACAAACCTGAGCAACATATACATAACCATAGCTCTTAGCTATCATACCTAAATCCTTTTTACGTACTCTCTTACCTGATGCGGCAAATTTAGCAATTGCAGCAGTAGGAGTAGCCTTTGAAGCCTGTCCGCCTGTATTAGAGTAAACTTCTGTATCAAATACAAAGATATTTACATCTTCACCTGATGCTAATACGTGGTCAACACCGCCAAAGCCAATATCATATGCCCAGCCGTCGCCACCGAATATCCACTGGCTCTTCTTAACAAGCATATCCTTGTGCTCAAGAACATACTTGCAGTTATCACAGTCAGCATTAGCAGCTTCAATTGCAGCTACCAATGCAGCAGATGTTGCCTTAGAAGCCTCACCGTCAAACATTGTGTCTAACCAAGCCTTAGCAGCTTCCTTAACTTCGCCTTCAGGACCTTCAGCTACAATAGCAGATACCTTTTCAGCAAGTAATTCTCTCTGCTGCTTAACACCTGTATACATACCGTAACCAAACTCAGCATTATCCTCAAATAATGAGTTACACCAAGCAGGACCCTGTCCCTTAGCATTAGTAGTGTATGGAGTAGAAGGTGCTGAACCACCCCAGATTGAAGAACAACCTGTTGCGTTAGCAATATACATTCTGTCACCAAATAACTGAGTTATTAATCTTGCATAAGCAGTTTCAGCACAGCCGCCGCATGAACCTGAGAATTCAAGTAATGGCAATTCGAACTGAGAACCCTTAACAGTATACTTATCTTCAGGATTTTCCTTAGTAGGAAGATCAATTACATAATCCCAAGCTTCAACCTGATCTCTTGCATCGTCAATAGGAACCATCTTAAGAGGATCAGTCTTGCCTGCTAACGGACAAGATGCAATACAGTTTCCACAGCCTGTACAGTCCATAATGTCAACCTGCATTACATACTTATATGCTGCTTCCTTGCCCTTGCCTGCAACTGCCTTAACTGCCTCCGGTGCATTAGCTGCTTCCTCATCAGTTAAAAGGAATGGTCTGATACAAGCGTGAGGACATACAAAGGCACACTGATTACACTGAATACAGCTTGTAGGATCCCATGTAGGAACGTTAATTGCAATACCACGCTTTTCATAAGCAGCAGTACCGTGTTCAAATGTACCGTCTTCAATACCCTTGAATGCAGATACAGGAAGAGTATCACCCTTCTGAGCATTCATTACGTCAACAATATTCTTAATGAATTCAGGTCTTTCACCTGTTGCAGCAGCAACATCTTCAGCATCAGCCCAGCTTGCAGGTATCTCTACCTTGTGGAAGCCTTCAGCACCCCTGTCAACAGCTGCGTAGTTCATATTTACGATCTTTTCGCCCTTCTTGCCATAAGACTTAACAATAAATTCCTTCATATACTTAATAGCATCGTCTTTAGGAATTATTTCAGTGATCATAAAGAAAGCAGACTGTAATACCATATTAAATTTGCTGCCAAGACCGATCTCTTTACCGATTTCAACGGCATTAATAGTATAGAAGTTAATATGCTTATTAGCTAAATCTCTCTTAACATTTGCAGGTAAGTGAGTATCCAACTCCTCATCTGACCAAATAGTGTTTAATAAGAAGCTGCCGCCGTCTTTTAAGTTAGATGTCATATCATACTTATTTAAGTAAGACTGCTGATGACAAGCAACAAAGTCAGCTGTATCAATAAGATATGGTGAACGAATAGGCTTCTTACCAAATCTTAAGTGAGAATTTGTAATACCGCCTGACTTCTTTGAGTCATATGCAAAATAAGCCTGAGCATACATATCTGTATGGTCACCGATGATCTTTATAGAGTTCTTGTTAGCACCTACAGTACCGTCTGAACCAAGACCCCAGAATAAGCAGTTTGTTGTACCCTCGGGAGTAACGTCAACAACTTCGCCTCTCTTTAATGAATGACCTGTAACATCATCATTAATAGCTAATGTAAATCCGTTCTTAGGAGCATCTAAGTCAAGATTTTCATATACTGCAATAATATCGGCAGGAGTAGTATCCTTTGAACCAAGACCAAATCTACCGCCAACAATAACAGGATTTCTGTCACTATGGAAGAAAGCTGTACATACATCCTGATATAAAGGCTCGCCTAAAGAACCTGGTTCCTTAGTTCTGTCAAGAACAGCGATCTTCTTAACTGTTTCAGGTATAACCTCAAGCATCTTTTCAGGAACGAAAGGTCTGTATAAGTGTACATTAACAAGACCAACCTTTTCACCCTTAGCTGCAAGATAGTCAATAGTACCTGAAATTGTATCACAAATTGAGCCCATTGCAATAATAACCTTTTCAGCGTCGGGAGCACCGTAATAATTAAATAATTTGTAATCTCTGCCTGTAAGTTTACTTATCTCAGCCATATATTCTTCAACAATAGCAGGAGTAGCATCATAATAAGGATTGCAAGCCTCACGAGCCTGGAAGAAAATATCTGGATTCTGAGCTGTACCTCTTGTGCATGGATGCTCAGGATTAAGAGCGTGCTCTTTAAATTCCTTAACCTTGTCCATATCAACAAGCTTAGCTAAATCATCATAATCAAGCACTTCGATCTTCTGAATTTCGTGAGAAGTTCTGAAACCATCAAAGAAGTGAAGGAAAGGAACCTTTGCTTTAATAGTTGAAAGATGTGCAACCGCACCTAAGTCCATAACTTCCTGTACTGATGAAGAAGCTAACATTGCAAAACCTGTCTGACGACAAGCCATAACGTCAGAATGGTCTCCAAAAATGTTAAGAGCGTGGCTGGCTACACAACGAGCACTTACGTGAAGCACACATGGAAGCAATTCACCTGCTATCTTATACATATTAGGGATCATAAGGAGTAAGCCCTGAGATGCAGTGTATGTAGTAGTTAAAGCACCTGATGCCAATGAACCGTGTACGGTACCTGCTGCACCTGCTTCAGACTGCATTTCAACAACCTTTACTGTCTGACCGAAAATATTTTTCTTTCCTCTGGCAGCCCATTCATCAACGTGCTCAGCCATTGGAGAGGATGGAGTAATAGGGTAAATACCTGCAACTTCAGTAAACGCATAGGATACTTCAGCAGCAGCCTGGTTACCATCCATAGTTTTCATAACCTTTGACATTTGAAAATCCTCCTTAATAATTAAGAATTAAATTGAGGGGTGGTTAGCCCTTTAGAAAATAAATATAATGCAGGTCGCATAATATTCTACCCTTATTATAACAAGTTTTGACTAAATAGTAAACCACAAAATTGAAATTTTTTTTAAAAATTTTAAAAATATTATATTAAGGTCATCTTTGCTTCCTTTCACCTTCTTATTTCTTTTTTAAGTATTTTTATGAATTTTTTTATAATTGACATTTTTTACTTAAAGTGCTACTAT
>JAUNPM010000063.1 GCA_030536675.1 Clostridia bacterium
CGGACAGCAGGTCTATCTTGCGGAAAGTGTTGAGGAGGCTTGTGAAATTTTAAAAGGCACAAGAGAGCCTGTTATATTTCAGAAATTTGTAAGTGAAAGCAGGGGAAGGGACATAAGAATAAATATGGTGGGCGGAAAGCCCGTTGCCTCAATGATAAGATATAATGAAAATGATTTCAGAGCCAATGTAACAATAGGCGGAAGTATGAAAAAATATGAGCCTTCGGAATTGGAAATAAAAGCGGCACAAGACGCCTGCAAATTGCTTGGACTTGATTTCGGCGGCGTGGATATTTTATTTGGAAATGAGGGACCTCTTGTTTGTGAAGTAAATTCAAATGCCCATTTTAAAAATATATACGATTGTACGGAAATAAATGCGGCTGACTATATTGCGGAGTATGTGGAAAAATGTTTGGTTGGATAGTATATAACAGAGATGACGCTGTAAGAAATGAAAATTACATAAATTGGTATATAGAAAAATTTAATAAATACAATATTGAATTAAGGCTTGTATATACAGATGAAACGGAATTTAAAGAGCTTCCTTATTTTGCCGTTGTAAGAGCAATAAGACCCGATATAACAAAAAAGCTGGAGGAGAAGGGAGTTAGGTGCTTTAACAATAGCTTTGTATCGGAAATATGCAATGATAAATGGCGGACATATAAATATGTAAGTGAAAACGGTATTGAAATAATGAATACCTATAATAACATAAGTGATGTAAGGAAATATCCTGTTGTTATAAAGCCTAAGGACGGTCACGGCGGGGACAGGGTCAATATGGCTGAAAATTATGAAAGGCTTAAGGAGCTTATGCCTCTTTACAAGGGCGATAATTATGTAATACAGGATGTGGCATCTGATATTGGTATGGATCTGAGGGTTTATGTTATAGGAAATGAAATAATAACGGCTATGCTCAGAAAATCCGAAAATGATTTCAGAAGTAATTTTTGTTTAGGCGGAAGTGCTTCCGTTTATAATATGAGTAATGAGGAAATAAATAAGGTCAAAAAAGTTACGGAACTTTTTGATTTTGACTTTGCAGGTATTGACTTTGTGTTTAATAATGGTAAAATAGTATTTAACGAAATAGAGGACGTTGTGGGAAGCAGAATGGTTTACTCATATACCGACATAGATATTGTGGAGCTGTATGTGAAATACATTTTACGCAAATTATAAACATATTTTACATTAATGTGGTAAAATAATATAGGGACTTATATTTTGTAAATATGTTGTTAATTATATTTAATGTAAAAATCAGCTTTAATATAACTGTTGCTAAAAATAAAGAATACACGGGAGGATACGACATTGAAAATTGCTATGCTTACAAGCGGCGGTGACTGCCAGGGATTAAATGCTACAATGAGAGGAGTTGCAAAAACTCTTTACAATGAAATAGACGATCTTACAATATATGGTATTACAGACGGATATAAGGGGCTTATTGAAGGAAATTACAGAAAACTTAAAAAGGAAGATTTTTCAGGCATACTTACATTAGGTGGCACAATTTTAGGCACATCAAGACAGCCCTTTAAAAAAATGCAGATAATAGAGGAAAACGGCGTTGATAAGGTCAAGGCAATGAAGGAAACATATAATAAGCTGGGGCTTGACTGCCTTGTGATACTGGGAGGAAACGGAACCCATAAAACAGCAAATCTTTTAAGCTGTGAGGGGCTTAATGTTATTACTCTTCCAAAAACCATTGACAATGATCTGTGGGGGACTGACGTAACATTTGGATTTCATTCCGCTATAGATGTGGCAACGGAAGTAATTGACAGGATCCATACGACTGCAACATCTCACGGAAGAATATTTGTTATTGAAATAATGGGGCATAAAGCAGGCTGGCTTACCCTTTATTCCGGAATTGCGGGAGGTGCGGATATTATACTTATACCTGAGATTCCTTATGATATTAATAAAATTAAATGTGAAATTGAAAAAAGAACTGCTGAAAATAAAGGCTTTTCAATTATTGCAGTGGCTGAAGGAGCAATTTCCGTTGAAGAAAGCAAAATGAGTAAAAAGGAATTTAAACAGTCAAGGTCTGAAATGAAGCAGTCTTCAATAGCCTACAGACTTGCTGATGAAATTGCGGAAATTACAAATCACGAGGTAAGAGTTGCAGTTCCGGGACACGTGCAAAGAGGCGGTGCGCCTAATCCCTATGACAGAGTGCTTTGTACAAGATTCGGCTCTTATGCGGCGGGACTTATAACAGAGAAAAGGTTTGGAAATATGGTAGGTCTTAAAAACGGTGAAACAGTTGCCGTGCCTTTAAATGAGGTTGCGGGAAAGCTTAAAAATGTGCCTGCCGACGATCAGGCTGTAATGGCTGCGAGAAAGGTTGGTATTTCATTCGGAGATTAAAATTTTTGAAAAGAAAGCGCCTATTACTGTATGATAGCTTGAAAGGTGCTGTCGCAAATTAGAGTAAAAAACTAATTTGCGACAGCACCTTTTTTAATAATTTTTGAATGTGATCTATATTTGTCAACATAAAACTATATTATTGAAAAATTTATAATGTTGTCTGTTTTATTTTGTATGCTTGTAATAAAGTGGGTTTTATGGTATTATTAAAGTAATTAAAATGGGAGGTTTTAATATGGAATGGACAGAAGTTAAAATATATACTACAACGGAAGGTATTGAGCCTGTTACGGCTGTGCTTATGGATTGCGGAATTAACGGAATACAGGTTGAAGATGACAATGAAATGAAAGAATATCTTACAACAAGTTCAACTTATTGGGATTATGTTGACGAGGAGCTTTTAAACAAGCCTATAGGCGAAACAAAGGTCACGATTTATGTCAGCGACAATCCTTATGGTGAAGAAATACTTATGCACGTTAAGGACGCAGTCAATAATCTTAAAAATACTGATACGGGTTTGGACTTAGGTCGTCTTGCTATTGAAACTACTTCAAACTTAAATGATGAGGAGTGGCTTAACAAATGGAGAGATTATTACAAGCCTTTTGCTATAGGCAACAGAATATTTATAAAGCCTGTTTGGGAGGATTGTGAAGTACCTGACGGAAGGGTCGTATTTAACATTAATCCGGGGCACGTGTTTGGTACAGGGCTTCATCAGACAACACAGCTTTGTATGCT
Source organism: Clostridia bacterium (assembly GCA_030536675.1). Lineage (GTDB taxonomy): Bacteria > Bacillota > Clostridia > Lachnospirales > CAG-274 > Gallispira. Next base: position 3,151 of record JAUNPM010000063.1, read on the forward strand.
TGAGCTTGAAAAGTACATCAATGAAAATTCAGTTGTAGCTGATCTTGGCTGCGGAAGCGGTATATTATCTATTATTTCTCTTCTTTTAGGGGCTAAGTCTGCCTTTGCTGTGGATATTGACGAAAATGCAATAAAGACGGCTTATGAAAATGCTGAGCTTAGCGGTGTTGATGTAAGCAGATATTATGTTACAAGCGGTAATGTTATTGGGGATAAGGAGCTACAGGACGAAATAGGCTATGACAAATATGACGTTGTTGTAGCAAATATTATTGCAGATGTTATATGTGCCATAAGTCCCGTTGTGCCTGCACAGCTTAAAAAGGGCGGTGTATTTATTGCTTCGGGCATTATTAAGGACAGAGTCCAAGATGTGTATGAAGCTCTTGACAAGTGTGGTTTGAAGGTCATAAATACTAATATAAAGGACGAGTGGGTTTGTATTACGTCGGTTAAGGAATAGCTTTTGTTATATGAATTGGTATTTATGTTAATAGCTTACTTTTAAAAAGTAAAGTTGATTTGGTAAATCAGAGGTATTATTATGGAATATATCAGAGTGACAAAGGAGAATATTGAAAAAGAACATATATGTTGTGCTATTTCAAAAAATAACGATATCCAAGTGCAATCAAAAAAGATGTGGCTAAAAAAGTGTTTTGATGACGGCTTGGTTTTCTTAAAAAGTGAACAGCGAGGTAAGTGCTTTATTGAATATATTCCTGCTGAAAATGCGTGGATCCCCATTGTTGCTGACGGCTATATGTATATTGACTGCTTGTGGGTATCAGGGTCTTTAAAGGGACACGGTTATTCAACGGATCTACTGAATATTTGTATAGATGACAGCAAAAGCAAAGGGAAAAAAGGGCTGTGTATTTTATCTGCGGCAAAGAAAAAAACATTTTTGGCTGACCCTAAATTTCTAAAATACAAAGGGTTTGACGTTTGTGATGAAGCGGATAACGGTATTCAGTTATGGTATTTACCCTTTACGGAAACTGCTTCATTGCCAAAATTTAAAGAATGTGCTAAACACCCTCATATTGATGAAATGGGATATGTCTTATATTATACAAGTCAGTGTCCGTTTAACGGAAAATATGTTCCTGTAGTCGAAAACATTGCAAGGGAGAAATCCATAAAATTTAGGGCAGTTCATTTACAGAGTAAAGAGGACGCACAAAATGCTCCTACACCGATTACAACTTATTCATTATTTTTAGATGGTAGGTATGTTACAAATGAGCAGATGAATGATAAGAGATTTTTGAAACTATTAGAAAAGCAAATTAAGGAGTAAATTATGCCTAAGTTTTTTGTTAAAAGTGAAAATATAAACGACCACACTGTTATACTGGACGGTGAGAATGCAAAGCATATCGGTAATGTTTTAAGAGCCAAGGTGGGAGATGTAATTACCGTTTGTGACGGCGAGGGCAGGGACTATGAATGTGAGATAAGGGAAATAACAAAAAAAGAAATCATTGCAAGGGTTACGGATATATTTACAAATGATAATGAACCGAGTGTTAAAATCACACTTTATCAGGGATTGCCTAAGGCTGACAAAATGGAGCTTGTTATACAAAAGTGTATTGAAACGGGTATTGACAGAATTGTTCCCGTAAAAACAGAACACGCTGTTGTTAAGCTTGAGGGCAAAGAGGAGAAAAAAATACAAAGGTGGAATAAAATTGCAGAAGCTGCCGCAAAGCAATGCGGAAGAGGGAAAATACCCGTTGTTGAAAATGCCGTTGATTTTAAGGAAGCGGTTATGGACGCTAAGAAGCTGGACGGCGGAATAATACCATATGAAAAGGAAAGGGAAAGGGGCTTAAAGCAATTTGCCAAGAATTTTAAAGGAAAAAGCATAGGAATATTTATAGGCCCTGAAGGCGGGTTTTCAAATGAAGAAATTGATTTTGCAAAAGAAAACGGTATTGAGCCTGTGACACTTGGGAAAAGAATATTGAGAACAGAAACTGCGGGACTTGTTGCTTTGGTTATTTTGCTTTATGAGTTGGAGGAGCAATAAAGAGCTTTTGAATTTTGTCTTTAATGGAGGGTTTAATTTGATTTATTTTGATAATGCGTCAACAACTAAAATATCGGACGCTGTCCTTGAAAAAATGTATGAATTTATGAAAACAGGCTTTGCAAATCCTTCTTCACTTCACAGATTGGGATTTGAGGTGGAAAAGGAAATTACAAAAGCAAGAAAGTCAATAGCATCGGCTGTTAAGGCTGATTCCGATGAAATTTATTTTACAAGCGGCGGCACAGAGGCTAATAACACTGCTGTTTTAGGTGTAGCTGACGCATACAAAAAAAGAGGAAACAGAGTTATAACAATGAGTATTGAGCACCCTTCGGTAACAGACAGCTACAAGGAGCTTGAAAAAAGGGGCTTTGAAGTCATAACTCTCGGTGTTGATGAAAAGGGCTATATTAATATTGATGAGCTTGAAAATGCCGTAAATGATAATACTATACTTGTAAGCATTATGTATGTTAATAATGAGGTGGGTACAGTACAGAATATAGAAAAAATTTATTCCGTAATAAAGGCTAAGAATAAGGGCTGTGTTTTCCATACTGATTGTGTGCAGGCCTTTGGAAAGCACCCAATTAACTGTAAAAATGCCGATATTATAACAATGAGCGGGCATAAAATACAGTCTGCAAAAGGCGTTGGCGCTATGTACATTAAAAAGGGTGTGAGAGTAAATAATCTGCATTTTGGCGGCAGTCAGGAAAAGGGATTCAGACCCGGAACTGAAAACACCTATGCCATTGCTGCAATGGGTGAGGCAACGGAAATTGCCATAAAAAATATGGAAAGTAATTATAAAAAGGTAAGCGAAATTAGAAATACTCTTTTGAAAATTACAGAGGAGCTTGAAGGGGTTTATGTAAACGGTGATATTGAAATGGGTTCTCCCTATATACTCAATTTGAGCTTTGAAAACGTTAAGGGTGAGGTGCTTTTGCACGCTCTTGAAAATGAGGGTATTTATGTGGCAACAGGCTCTGCCTGCTCTACAAGAGTTAAGGAAAAGAAAAAAATTGTGGATCATATTATAGACGGAAGAGGCTCAAACGCAGTAAGATTCAGCTTTTCAAGTGAGAATACCGTTGAAGAGGCTGAAAGGGTCGTTGAATGTCTTAAAAAGCAGGTGTCTTTGTTAAGAAGGTTTGTGCCTAGGTAGGTGGTTTTGTGAATGATAAAATTATTTTATATCACGGAAGTAAGAGTGTAGTTGAATATCCTGAAATTAAAATTACAAAATATAATAAAGATTTTTATTTTGGTTTTTATTGTACCTCTATTTATGAACAGGCTAAAAGATGGTCTGTAAGATTTACGGGAAAGGGTATAATTAATGAGTATGAATATACTGAAAATAAAGATATTAATATGCTTATATTTGAAGAAATGACTGAAGAGTGGCTGGATTTTATTGTTAATTGCCGATTGGGTAAATCTCACAATTATGATATAGTTGAAGGACCTATGGCAAATGATACTATATTTAATTATGTACAAAATTTTACAGACGGTAAAATAAGCAGAGCTGCTTTTTGGGAGCTTGCCAGATTTAAGAAACCTACTCATCAGATCAGTTTCCATACGGCAAGGTCTTTGGAAACTTTGAGGTTTGTGAAAGGATATGAGGTTTTATTATGAAGAATGATAATAATTTGTTTTTTGTGTGCAGCCTTATTGAATTTATAGGCAGAGAAGTAAAATTGAAAAGAAGCGATGTTGTTAAGGCTTTAGGCGAAGATGTAATAAGAAGAATATATAATTTTGCGGATGTTTTTCATTGTGAGCCTATTGCAAAGGTTGCAGATGATTTTATAACTATGTGTAATATAAAATCAGGTGATTATGACAATGTGAGAGAATGTAAATATGAGGTGCCTGATTATTGGACTATTGGTGAGGTTTATGAAAGGCTTATAGAGGATATTGGGGAAAATGATGTTATAGAGGCTTTGCTAGAGGTGTACGGCTCATGGATAAGTGATGCTATTTCAAATTATAATTCCGATTTCTTTTATCAGTCAAGAGATTATATCAGGGAATGTTATAAAGCACAACAAGTTATTTGAGGGAGTTGGGGGCTTAACTTTTTTATTTAGACAGAATAAATTAATAGGTATGGAAGGTATTTATATGAAAAGATATATTGCATTTTTGCGTGGTGTTAATGTAAGTGGTAAAAATAAAGTGACAATGGCAGAGTTAAAAAAGGGATTTGAAAAACTTGATTTTAGAGAGGTCAATACATATTTGAACAGCGGGAATGTGATTTTTTGCTGTGATAAAGATGATACAGAGCAGATCACAAAACAAATTGAGATAATGATAAAAAATAAGTTTTATTTAGATATTACAGTTGTTGTTATATTAAGAGAAGAACTTAAGGAAATATTGCGCAATGCTCCCCAATGGTGGGGAAACGAAAATAAGGAAATTTATGACAATATAATATTTCTTATTCCTCCTGCAACATTTGATGAAGTGTACAGTGAGATTGGGGAGCCTAAAGAGGAATTAGAAAAGATAAAAGCTTACAAAGAAGCAATATTTTGGTCTTTTAGCAGAAAAGATTACCAAAAAACAAATTGGTGGTCTAAGACTGCCAATGCAAAAATCGGCAGAAAATTAACAATAAGAACGGCAAACACTGTTAGAAAGTTAGTTAGTATGTAATTACTTATTAAATTAGAATTTGGAGGTAAGAAAAATGAAATTTGCATTTTTGATTATGGGGGAATTTGACAGTAAAAAAGACAGAGCATTAATTCACAACGGTACAGCTCAAATCATTGGTGTTGCAAATATTTATGAGGCAGGTACAGTTGCTAAGAACCTATATGAATATGGCATTGATTGTATAGAATTATGCGGGGCATTTGGTGCTGATGGTGCAAAGGAAATTATAAAAGCGACCGAAAATAAAATACCTGTGGGATATATTACACATTTGCCTGAACAGGATGAATTATATAAGAAATTTTTCTTATAATATATGTTTTGTTTTATTTATGGCTCAAAATTTGAGATTGGGGCGGGGGATTGTAAAAGCCTTATTAGATG
>JAUNPM010000064.1 GCA_030536675.1 Clostridia bacterium
TCTTTGCCGATCGGGGATAATATTTTGTTGTATTATTATGTCTTATATAAATTTTTCACTGTACCTGCAGTTTTTTATCCTATAAATTTTATCTCGGATATTTTATTTGAGCCTGAGCAGCCGCAAGCCTTGCAATAGGAACTCTGTATGGTGAACAGCTTACATAAGTAAGTCCAACCTTGTGACAAAATTCAACGGAAGACGGATCGCCGCCGTGTTCTCCGCATATACCCAATATAATATCAGGTCTTGTTGATTTTCCAAGCTCTGCCGCCATTTTCACAAGTTTACCGACGCCAACCTGATCCAGCTTTGCAAACGGATCTGACTCGTAAATTTTCTTTTCATAATAAGAATCAAGGAATTTACCTGCATCATCTCTTGAAAAGCCAAATGTCATCTGTGTAAGGTCATTAGTTCCGAATGAGAAGAATTCAGCCTCCTGTGCTATCAAATCAGCAGTCAATGCAGCTCTCGGTATCTCGATCATAGTACCCACCTTATATTTCAGGTCAACACCCGCCTCTTTTATAATTGCGTCGGCAGTTGTTGTTACTACCTTCTTTACATAAGCAAGCTCTTTAACTTCTCCAACAAGAGGTATCATTATTTCGGGTACTATATTCCATTCACTGTGAGCCTTTGACACATTTATTGCAGCTTTTATTACTGCTGTTGTCTGCATCTTTGCGATTTCTGGATATGTGACTGCAAGTCTGCATCCTCTGTGACCCATCATAGGATTAAATTCGTGAAGTGAAGCTATGATGCTCTTAATTTCAGCCACACTCTTTTTCTGAGTTTTAGCAAGCTCTTCTATATCTTCTTCCTCCGTAGGCACAAATTCGTGAAGAGGAGGATCCAAGAATCTTATATTAACGTGCTTTCCTTCCATTGTTTCATATAATTTTTCAAAATCTCCCTGCTGCATAGGCTCCAACTTTGCAAGCGCCGCTTCTCTTTCTTCAACAGTGTTTGAACAAATCATTTCTCTTATTGCTGATATTCTGTCAGGATCAAAGAACATATGCTCTGTTCTGCAAAGTCCTATACCCTCTGCACCAAATTCAACCGCCTGAGCCGCATCTCTCGGAGTATCGGCATTTGTCCTTACCTCCATTACTCTGAACTCATCAGCCCAATTCATAATTCTTTCAAATTCTCCGCCTATAGATGCTGCAACGGTAGGTATTGCCTCACCGTAAATATTTCCCGTTGAACCGTCAAGAGAGATCTCATCGCCTTCATTATAAATTCTTCCTGCAAGCTCAAACTTTTTATTCTCTTCGTCCATTTTAATTGAACCGCAGCCTGATACACAGCAAGTACCCATACCTCTTGCTACAACTGCTGCGTGAGATGTCATACCGCCTCTTACTGTAAGAACGCCTTCCGCATAATTCATACCTTCAATGTCTTCTGGTGATGTTTCAAGTCTTACAAGAACAACCTTTTCTCCGGATTTTGCCCACTTTACAGCATCATCTGCCGTAAACACTATCTTACCGCAGGCAGCTCCCGGTGATGCCGCCAAAGCTGAAGCCACAGGCTTTGCAGCCTTAAGAGCCTCTGCATCAAACTGTGGGTGCAGCAATGCATCAAGCTGCTTCGGATCGATCATACAAACAGCTTCCTGTGGTGTTATCATTCCCTCATCAACCAGATCGCAGGCAATTTTCAAAGCAGCGGCAGCAGTTCTCTTTCCGTTTCTTGTCTGTAACATATAGAGCTTTCCGTCCTCAATTGTAAACTCCATATCCTGCATATCCTTGTAATGGTTTTCAAGTCTTTTGCAAATATCCACAAACTGGTCATAAACATCTGGCATAATATCCTTAAGCTGATCTATTGTCTGAGGCGTTCTCACACCTGCAACAACATCCTCGCCCTGTGCGTTTATAAGGAACTCTCCGTAAAGCTTCTTTTCTCCCGTTGCAGGGTTTCTTGTAAAGGCAACACCTGTTCCGGATGTATCTCCCGTGTTTCCGAATACCATTGACTGTACGTTTACAGCAGTCCCCCATGAACTTGGAATATCATTCATTCTTCTGTAGTAAATAGCTCTGGGGTTGTTCCATGAACGGAACACAGCCTTTATTGCTCCCATAAGCTGATCCTTAGGCTCTGAAGGGAAGTCACTGCCTATTTTTGCCTTGTATTCTGCCTTAAACTGTTCCGCAAGCTTCTTTAAGTCCTCTGCATCAAGCTCAGTATCCAGTTTAACTCCCTTTTCTTCTTTCATATTGTCTATAAGCTGTTCAAAATATTTTTTGCCCACTTCCATTACAACATCTGAATACATTTGTATAAATCTTCTGTATGAATCATAAGCAAATCTGGCATTGCCTGTTTTTTCGGCAAAAGCCTCTACAACCTCATCATTAAGGCCCAAATTAAGTATTGTATCCATCATACCGGGCATAGAAGCTCTTGAACCCGATCTTACGGAAACCAAAAGAGGATTTTCCTTATCACCAAATTTTTTTCCTGTAATATCCTCCATTTTTGCTATATATTCCATTATCTGTGCCTGTATCTCATCATTAATGGTCTCATTATCCTTGTAATACTGAGTACAAGCCTCTGTCGTAATGGTAAAGCCCTGAGGAACAGGCATACCAAGCCCCGTCATTTCCGCAAGATTAGCTCCCTTTCCGCCGAGAAGCTCTCTCATCTTACCATTACCTTCTGAAAACAAATAAACAAATTTATTACCCATTTTAATCGCCTCCTATTGTACATTTTATACACAATATTCTATAAATCTTATATATATTATAGCACAATTAATAATTATTTCAACCCTTATTTTTTAAAACCGTATTATATTTATTACAATTATTGATTTTTTTAATACGGTTTATTTTCTATATTAACTAATACGTAATATTTACAATTAATTTTCTTCTTTTAAATCCTCCTAAAATATGTTATACTATTTCTAATATACAGATATGATAATTTTTTATTAAGGAGATAAAACAGTTATGAGTTCAGACAGACAGTCTAAAATAAGAAATTTCAGTATAATTGCCCATATTGATCACGGAAAATCCACATTGGCAGATAGACTTATTCAGCAATCAGGTCTTCTTACAGAAAGAGAAATGCAGGCTCAGGTCCTTGACAATATGGATCTGGAAAGAGAAAGAGGAATTACAATTAAAGCACAGGCAGTTCGTCTTATTTACAAAACACCGGACGGAGAAGAATATATACTTAATCTTATTGACACTCCGGGGCACGTTGACTTTAACTACGAGGTTTCAAGAAGTCTTGCAGCCTGTGACGGAGCCGTTCTTGTAGTAGATGCGGCACAGGGTGTAGAAGCCCAGACATTGGCAAATGTATATCTTGCCCTTGACAATAATCTTGAAATACTACCCGTTATAAATAAGATTGACCTTCCAAGTGCCGATCCTGAAAGAGTAAAAGCGGAAATTGAAGACATTATAGGACTTGACGCAAGTGAAGCCCCTTTGATATCAGCTAAAGCAAATATTAATATAGACCAAGTCTTTGATAAAATAATAAATACCCTTCCCGCTCCTTCGGGAGATGAAAACGCACCTCTTAAAGCCCTTATATTCGACAGCTTTTACGACAGCTACAAGGGTGTTATTGTTTTTATGCGTGTCTTTGACGGAAAGATAAAAAAAGGCTCCAAAGTCCGTTTTATGGCAACAAGCAAAGAATTTGACGTTGTTGAGGTGGGAGTTTTCGGACCGGGACAGTATATTCCCGTAGACGAGCTTAAGGCGGGAGATGTAGGCTATCTTACCGCAAGCATAAAAAATGTACGTGACACACGTATAGGCGATACCGTAACAGATGCCAAAAATCCCGTTTCCGAACCTCTTCCTGGATACAAAAAAGTAAATTCAATGGTTTACTGCGGCATATTCCCTGCCGACGGAGCAAAATACGGCGACTTAAGAGATGCCCTTGAAAAACTTCAGCTTAACGATGCGGCTCTTAATTTTGAAGCCGAAACCTCCATTGCCTTAGGCTTTGGCTTCCGCTGCGGCTTTTTGGGACTTCTGCACCTTGAAATAGTTCAAGAAAGACTTGAAAGAGAATATAATCTTGATCTTGTTACAACAGCTCCCTCCGTTATATATAAAGTATATTTAACAGACGGCACTGTCATTAACCTTTCAAATCCTTCAGACCTTCCCGATCCAACCACGATTCTTAAAATGGAAGAGCCTATAGTACGTGCTGAAATTATTCTTCCAAGCGAATATATAGGTACTATTATGGAACTTTGCCAGCAAAGGCGAGGTGAATACGAGGGTATGGAGTATCTTGAAAAAACAAGAGCCGTTCTTACTTACAAGCTCCCTCTCAACGAAATAATATACGACTTTTTCGACGTATTAAAATCACGTTCAAGAGGCTATGCATCTTTTGACTATGAGCTTATAGGATATGAGGAAAGCCGCCTTGTTAAACTTGATATGCTTGTAAACAGAGAGGTCGTAGATGCTTTAAGTTTCATTGTCCACGAAGACTCTGCTGCTGAAAAGGGCAGAAAAATGGCAGAAAAACTTAAGCAGGAGATACCAAGACATCAGTTTGAAATACCTATACAGGCAGCCATAGGCAACAAGATAATAGCAAGAGAAACAATTTCAGCCGTAAGAAAAGACGTTCTTGCAAAATGCTACGGCGGCGACATTACAAGAAAGAAAAAACTTCTTGAAAAGCAAAAAGAAGGTAAAAAGAGAATGCGTCAGATCGGCAGCGTAGAAGTACCTCAGGCAGCATTTATGAGCGTTCTCAAATTAGATGAGGAGTAAAAAATGATATCACTTTATATACACATACCCTTTTGTAAAAGCAAGTGTAAATACTGTGACTTTCTCAGCTTTCCAAACAGTGAATATAAAGCTGCCTACAAAGAAGCACTGATAAACGAAATAAATGCTTTTGACTGTAATGATGCGGTCAAAAGCATTTTTATAGGAGGCGGAACCCCTTCACTTGTAGAAACCAGCTTTATAGAAGAAATAATGTATTCCCTTAATAAATTCAATATTTCTTCTCAAGCGGAGATCACAATAGAAGCCAATCCCGGCACACTTACATACGAAAAGCTGAAAGCATACAATTCAAGCGGTATCAACAGAATAAGTATGGGACTTCAGGCGTGGCAAAACAGCCTTCTTAAAACATTGGGCAGAATACACACTTGCGAAGAATTTATAAAAAATTACGAACTTTCTTCTCTTTTTTTTAAAAACATAAATGTTGATATTATGTTTTCACTGCCGGGTCAAACGTCGGAAATGTGGAGGGAAACCCTTGAAAACGTCGCAAATTTAAAGCCTACCCACATTTCAGCCTATAGTCTTATTGTTGAAGAGGGCACGCCCTTTTATAATATGGAGCTTGATCTTCCCGATGAAGAAACAGACAGACAAATGTACCACAGGGCAATAGAATTTCTTTCACAAAAAGGCTATAAACAATATGAAATATCAAATTTCGCCAAACCCTCTTTTCATTCGGTCCACAACTGTGTTTACTGGCAGAGAGGCAACTACAAGGGCTTTGGTCTGGGCGCCGCAAGCCTCATAGATAACATAAGATATAAAAACACGGAAAATATAAATGATTATATAAACGGTCTTACAATTACGGAAACTGAAAAAATAACAAAAGATGACGCTATGGCGGAATTTATGTTTTTGGGTCTCAGAATGACCGAAGGCATATCCGTAAAAAGGTTTATATCCGAATTTGGCACAGATCCCCTTATTAAATATAAAGATGTCATTGACAAATATAAAAGCTTTTTTAATTTAAAGGGAGATAAACTTTCACTCACCACTAAAGGCATTGATATTTCAAATATGATTTTCAGCGATATGCTATAAACAACAGTCCCAATTTATTTTTTGGGACTGTAATTATTTATACTTTGTAATCTCCGTAATTATTTAAATATTCCACAACCAAATATATGTATTCACTGTTTGTTGGGCGCCAGTTATCCTTTATCCAACTCACTCCCATTCTTTCATAAAAACCGTTTCCCCCCGCACTGCTTCCACGCTTTTTCAATTGCTGTCCTTATTCCCCTTTCCACCTTATTGGGAGATACTTCGTACTTTTCGGCAATTTGGGGATATATTATTTTCGTAAGCATATTAAAAGATTCGGGATTTGTATAAGCTATTACTATTGCCTCTTTCAAATAAATATATCCTTTAAATTTAGGTTTGATGCCCGACAAAAAAAGCACACCGCATATCAATTGATTAAGTTTATTTTTATTACTTATGACACTCATAAAACCGCTCCTTTGATACTATTATCCCACAGTGTAAAATAATTTACAACTATTAAAATCAAAAAAAACACATTTTTCAAATTGTTATTTTACACATAATATTACAATTATTTTTATGCATTATTAACAAATATATAATTTTTAATATTTTTTAAAGGAATTTTATATATTTTGCAGAATACATTTATTTATAGACATTAACTTATTGTTGAAATATGATATATTTACTCTAATATTTTAATCAATGTAGTTTAATATGTATAAATTTATATATGGGGTGATTTTATGAGAAATTATTCAGCAGATCAAATAAGAAACGTAGCTGTCCTCGGCCACAGCGGATGCGGCAAAACAACTATTGTTGAAGCTTGTTTGCACGTCAGCGGTGGCTCCAAAAGATTCGGACGTATTGAAGAAGGCAATACTGTAAGTGATTATGATGCAGAGGAAATAAAGAGAAAAGTTTCCATTAGTTCATCAATTATTCCCGTTGAATGGCTTGATGAAAAAATCAATTTTATAGACACACCGGGTTATTTTGATTTCGCAGGCGAAGTCAATGAAGCCCTTGCCGTAGCCGATATGGCTCTTATAGTTGTTGATGGCAAATCTGGTGTTCAGGTAGGCACGGAAAAAGCATGGGAAGCAGCACAAAAGGCAAATCTTCCCAAAATGATCATCGTAAACGGTATGGATGATGAAAATGCCAATTGGGTCAATGTATGCGAAGCATTAAAACAGGCTTTCGGCAAAAGCATAGCCCCCATACAGGTTCCGTTCTACGAAGACGGCAAATACATAGGCTTTGTAAACGCTATCAGAAGAAAAGCAAGAAAATTTGAAAACGGTCTTGTTGAACCCTGTGATATGCCAAATGGTATTGAAGACGAGGTAGAAACAACAAGAACTATGATCGAAGAAGCCGTTGCCGAAACCGATGACGAATTAATGGAAAAGTTTTTCGCAGAAGAAAGCTTTACGGAGGATGAAATTCATAAAGGCATAAACATAGGTATTCTTGACGGTACCGTTACTCCTGTTATTTCAAGCTCTGCCATAAACACTTTGGGTATACGAGTTTTAATGAACTCCATTAACAAGTTTTTACCTCCAACAAACAAAGTAAGACCTACAATGGAGGCAATCAACCCTAAAACAGACGATTTGGTAGAAATAAATTGTGATGAATCAGAGCCTGCCTCCGCCTTTGTGTTTAAGACAATTTCAGACCCATATGTAGGACGCTTAAGCATTTTTAAAGTTTGCAGCGGTTATATTAAAAAAGATATGATGCTTAAAAACGTAAACAAAAACATAGCCGAAAAAGTAAGCAAGGTATACATATTAAGAGGCAAAGAACAAATTGAGATAGACAGATTAAATGCAGGTGACATAGGTGCTGTTGCAAAGCTTCAAAACACAAGTACAAACGACACCTTAGCTTCTGCCGACAGACCTGTTCAGTTAAGCCCCATTGAATTTCCTATTCCCTACCTTTCAAAAGGTATTAAGCCTAAAACAAAGGGCGATGAGGACAAACTTGCAGGTGCTGTTGCAAAAATGCTTGAAGAGGATAAAACTCTCAACTTTAAAGTTGATAAGGAAACAAAGCAGTCAGTTATCACAGGTATGGGCGAATCCCATATAGACGTTTTTGTAAATAAATTAAAAAATAAATATAAAATTGATGTTGAGCTTTCAGACCCTGTTATACCTCACAGAGAAATGATAAAGAGCAAAGAACAGGTAAGATATAAGCATAAGAAGCAGTCAGGCGGCGGCGGACAGTACGGCGACGTTGAGATAATTTTTGAACCAAGCGGAGATATGACAACACCATATATATTTGAAGAACAGATCTTCGGCGGTGCCGTACCAAAGCAATACTTCCCAGCCGTT
>JAUNPM010000065.1 GCA_030536675.1 Clostridia bacterium
TCCTTTAAAATATAATCACTGCATCGACCTATAATAACACAGGATGACTTTTCAGCAAGATTTTTAATAACCTCAAATTGGTTATACACAACAGTATCCGCTAGATTTGCATATCTTGGTCCGAATTTGGTATCAAAAAGATATTTTACGTTTTTACCCTCGTCAGCCTGCTCAACAAGATCTCTTTTCACTCCCGTTTTTTCAACGACCTTGTCAACAAGATCACGGTCATAATATTCAATTCCCAGAGCTTCGGCAATAACCTTGCCTATTTCGGGACCGCCGCTTCCGTATTCACAGCCTATTGTTATAACAATGTGTTTCATAGCATACCAGCCTTTCACAGATTTATTTTGCCATTACTTCCTCAACAGAAGCCTTAATAATATCAAAAGCCTTGTCGCAGTCCTCTTCTGTTACAATAAGAGGAGGTATCATTCTTATTATGTTTGAACCTATGGCAGTTATAAGGAGCTTTCTGTCAAAGCAAGCGTGCTTTACATCAACACCGCTTAATCCGTCAAATTCAACACCCACAAGCAAGCCCTGACCTCTTACTTCCTTAACCTTTGGAAGCTCTCTAAGTCTGTTCATAAAGTAGTCGCCCACTTTTTTTGCATTTTCGGCAAGATTTCTGTCAAGGAGCTCGTTTACCTCTGCAAGAGCAGCTGCACAGGATACAGGGTGTCCGCCGAAAGTAGTACCGTGAGATCCCATTGTAAATGCCTTTGCAACTTCTTCACTTGCACATATAGCGCCTATAGGCATACCGCCGCCAAGAGCCTTTGCCATAGATACAATATCAGGCTTAACACCGTAGTTCATATAGGACATTACAGCGCCTGTTCTGCACCAGCCTGTCTGAACCTCGTCAAGTAAAAGGAGGATACCCTTTTCATCACAAAATTCTCTTAAGCCTGTCATAAATTCCTGTGTTGCAGGGTTTACACCGCCCTCGCCCTGTACAGGCTCTATCATAATACCAATTGTATTTTCAGTGCAAGCGTCTTTGAAAGCCTGCAAATTATTGTATTCCGCATATGTAAAGCCCGGAGTCATATCACCGAAACCGATTTGACAAGCATTGTCGGGCTGACCTGTAGCACTCATTGCACCGAATGTTCTTCCGTGGAAAGATTTTGCGGCAGTCACAATATTATACTTATGAGGACCGTACTTTTCAACGCCGTATTTTCTTGCCATTTTGATCATAGCTTCATTAGCTTCAGTACCTGAATTTTGATAGAAAATTTTATCCATACCAATAGTCGTACATATTTTTTCAGCAAGCAAAGCCTGTGGAATAGTGTAAGGATAGTTAAATGTATGCATTATATCCCCAACCTGATCCTTTACGGCTGCAACAACCTTTTCATTACAGTTACCTGCTGAATTTACGGCGATACCTGCATAAAAATCCAAATATTCCGTTCCCTTTTCATCATACATATAAATATCTTTTGCTGTTTCAGCAAGGAAATCAAAACGCTCATAAGTTTCGATCATATACTTGCTTACCTTATCCTTAATGTCCTGTACCGTTAAACCTGTGTCTTTAAGTTTCATAATATCTTCCTCCGCTTTAATATATAAAATAAAAAAGACAATGAATATACTTCTTCCGAAGTGACTTCATTGTCTTGCTTGTTCTTTATTTGGAACAACTATATACTAACACAACTTAAGGATAATGTCAACCTTAATACAAAATTTTTTATTTTTTGTATATTTTATATATTTTAAGTGGTTTTTTAGTAGTATTTAATTTGCAATTTCCGTAATTTTGCACAAAACGAGTATTTTACTGTTTCATTCCAAGCAATGTTTTGTTCAATATAAAGAATTTAATTCACTATATTGAACACCTTAAACATCTATCCTATGCCACGAATATGCTTAAAATACTTATTTTTTCTTCCGTATTATTGCTGTATTTATGAGTATGCTCCGATTCAAACCTGAAAACATCGTTTTCCGTAACCTTATGGATAGTTTTATTTACTTCAATTTCAACCTCCCCCGAAAGGACGGCAACATATTCTCTTGTTTTTTCTCCGTGTCCTCCGCTTACATATACTCCGTGGGCTTCAATATCTATTCTGTAAATTTCAGCCTTTCTGTTATCCTCATAAGGAAAACAGGTCCACACTGTATACTCTCCCGGTATTTCCTTTGTGGGTATCATATCCTTAATATTCACAAGGCAGGTATCCATAGGAGGCGGCTGAATAAGCTCATTAAATTCTATTCTGAGCCCGCTTACAATTTTTCCCAAAACATTTATGGACGGATTTGCGTCACCCTTTTCTATGTGGTGGAGCATTGTTTTGCTTACTCCCGTCTGCTCCGCCACAACATCAAGGCTCATACCCTTTGATGTCCTTATTCTTTTTAAATTGACCGCTATGTTATGTGAAAGATAATCCATTTAACCGCTTCCTTTCCTATCTCTTTCCCCGTTTTGATTTTTTACATTATAACACTTAATTTTAAAAGGGTAAAGTAATTTTTTATAACGGTTGATTTTTATTATCTCAAGTGCTATAATTTGTGTTGCGGACAAAGCTGTTTCAAAGCTCTTTGTCCCTTTTTATTTTTAAGGAGGCTTTTAAAATGGAATTTAAAACGGCAGATGAAAAGGATTTTGATATAGCATTTTATTTTATTGAAAATTTATGGTCATACAATACCTATGACAAGGCTTTAATTCACAAAATTTACAATGAAGTAATAAACAATAAAGACTGCTTTGCATTTTTTATAACAGACAAGGGAGATTATAAAGGCTTTTGCCACGGGGATATTTTCAACACCTTCTGGATGTCGGGAAAAACCTGCTATGTATCAAGCCTTATAACAAAAGAAAACGAAAGAGGAAAAGGCTATGGCAAAGCAATGCTTGACCACGTAAAAGAGCTTGCAAAGCACAGAGATTGCAAAGCTCTTATATTAGACTCGGGACTTTCACGAACAAGTGCTCATAAATTTTATGAAAATTACGGTTTTGAAAAAAGCTGTTACGGTTTTGAATTTTCACTTTAAAACCGAGAGGGGGGAAACATTACTCCCTCTCAGATTGTCAAAAAACCTATTTTTATAGAAAAATTTGAATAATTGCATTATGTAATTTGCAGTTAGCGTCGCAGACTTTAATCCGCAGGTTTGCAATCCCGAAGTATACGGGACTTGCTTTGCGTAGCAAAGTTGCTTGTAGAAATCGCATTTTCGCCAAAGCTGGTCGTATTGTGTTGCAATACTGCTCGCTTATGCAACCAAAGGACAGGAACTTTTCTGTAAATAAGCTGTTTTAACAGCTTGTTTGCGGAAAACTTGGTAGTTCCTTCCTTACCTAACTGCAAGAAATGCGAGCATTTCTTGCAAGCGTGTCGACTTTATCGACACGCTGAGAGGGGGAAACATTATCCCCCTCTTTAATCCTATGTATAAACGCTTTTATAAAAATTTTCCTCATTTCAGTTTATAAGTATGTCTATGGCATTTGGCACCACTTCAATTTTACTGTTATTGTAGTCCCCGCAGTATTCACCGTCTACAGTCCATTTAATGCCCTCTTCACTTTCAATTACAAGCTTACTTGTTTTGAAGCTGTAAAACATATCATTATCAAATTTTCTTTCAACAAAACAGTTTACAATGTTTTTAAGCAAACTGTAATTACCGGGCTTCTTTACAAGCAAAACTTCAAACAGCCCGTCATTTAAATTTGCATAATTTTCAAAGAGCTTTTTCATACCTGCAATACTGTTGGAATTTGAAACAAGTCCTATCATAACATTATCCTCAAATTCACCCATATCATACTTTATTTTAACGGAATATGTTTTTATATTTGTAATTTCCTTTATTCCCGCAAGAATATATGCCTGGTATCCCAAAATATTTTTTATATTTTGCGGAGTTTCATATGAAATATTTGTAAACAGCCCGAATGCTGCAACATACGAAAAAAATCTTCCGTTAATATTTCCCATATCAATAGTAAATTTATTTCCGTCAACAGCTGTTTTATAGCTATCCTCAATTATTGTAGGTATGCCTATGCTGTTTGCAAAATCATTTGCCGAACCGCAGGGAATATATCCCAAAACAGGCCTTTTGTTTAAATTCATAATACCGTTGATCGTTTCATTGAGAGTTCCGTCACCGCCGCAGCAAATAATATTGTCATATTCCTCTCCGCAGTTTTTTACTATTTCCGTTATATGCCCCTTATACTGAGAAGTATAAACCGTTACCTGAAAGCCTTTTTTATTGTAATAATCTATCATTTCGGGTATATTGGGCTTTATTATGCCTCTGCCCGAATAAAAATTAGCAAGCAAAAGTAATTTTTTCACATTAATCACCAACCACGTTATTTATTTTTTCATAATATATTTCAGACAGCATTTGCTGTTCAATGGGATTTGTAACATCGGTAATTATGACCTTGCCTTCTTTTTCCCCCACAAAGCCTACTCTTACTTTTGATGCCCCCGAAGCTGTTTTGCTTCCGTCAGTATAAAAAACATATCTCTTGTCTGTTACGTCGCTGTCATATATCATTATTACATCATATTCCACTTTGTTTCCGTTTTCATCTAATTCCGTTATTTTTATTGCTTCAGCCTTATCCATTTGTTTTACCTCTTTATCATAATAATATATACCTTCGGTCACAAAACCTGCCGTATATTTAATTAATTTAATAATACCATAAATTTTATTTTTTAACAATAGTATATATTGATTTTAAATGGCAATACTCACATTGAGGTGATAAAAATGAGAATACCAAACCACATAGGAATAATACCTGACGGAAACAGAAGGTGGGCACAGGAACATTCCATGAATAAAGAAAAGGGATATGAAAACGGGCTTCTTCCGGGACTTGAAGCCTTCAGGACCTGTAAAGCTCTCGGCGTAAACGAGCTGAGCATATACGGTTTTACATCGGACAATACAAAGCGTCCCACTCAACAGCGCATTGCATTTACAAAATGCTGCATAGAAATGATAAACATACTAAAAAATGAAGACTGTGAAATATTAGTTGCAGGTAACAGAGATTCAAATATGTTCCCAATTGAATTAAGTGACCTTGCACACAGAAAACGCTTTGGAAAAGGCGGACTTAAAGTCAATTTTTTAATTAACTACAGCTGGGAATGGGACTTAAAAGCAAATAAAAGCGTTAATTATTACAACACAGCCGATATATCAAGGATAGATCTTATAATAAGGTGGGGCGGTATGCGAAGATTATCCGGTTTTCTTCCCGTTCAATCCGTATACGCAGACTTTTACATTATAGACGACCTGTGGCCCGATTTTAAAAAAGAGCATATAACTCAAGCTCTTGAATGGTATCAAAATCAGGATATAACACTGGGAGGCTGATAAAATACAAATTAGGGTGTGGCAAATTAGTTTTTTACACTAACTTGCAACACCCTTACTTAAAATTAAATCTTATTCTTCTTCCAATCACCCTTAAAATAGAAAACAAGAGTAATGGCAGTTGCTATAGTCCAGCCAAAAGGCCAGCTTAACCAAATTCCCGTTTCACTGTCCAAAGCATAGGATAATATGAAAGCCAGAATAACTCTTAATATTAAATCAACAAAGGTACTTGTTGTAAAAGCCAGCATTGCTCCCGCACCTCTTAAAAGGCCGTCAACCATAATTTTAACGGCAACAGCTACATAAAACGGTGATATTATTCTCAAAAACATTGCTCCGCAGTTAATAGCCTCTTCACTTTCCGCTGTAAGAAACAATCCCACCATTTGCCTTCCGAATATCAAAAAGGCCGCCAACACAGGAACAATAATTGCAAAAGTAAAGCATATTCCCGACTTCAGACCCTTTTTCACTCTGTCAATTTTACCTGCTCCCATATTTTGAGCCGTAAAATTTGAAACGGCATTCCCAAGAGTTGTATAGCAGGTAAGAGCAAAGGTATTAAGCTTAACTCCCGCAGAATATCCTGCAATTACAGATGAACCAAATGAATTTACCCTTCCCTGTATAAACATATTTCCAACAGATATAAAACTTTGCTGTAATATACTTGGCACTGCAATAAATGTGACCTTTTTAAGCATAGGCATTGAAAAATATACCGTAGCCTTTTTGGTTTCAAGTTTTCTCAGTCTTTTCACTAGTGTCAAAACGGCAAGAATTCCCGCAATGCCCTGAGCAACAAACGTTGCCCATGCAACACCTGCAACACCCCACCGAAATACAGCAACGAATATAATATCAAGAGCTATATTCCCCAAAGATGAAGCAATAAGAAAATACAAGGGCGTTCTTGAATCTCCCAGAGAATTGAATACACCGTTTGCAACATTATATAAAAACAAGAACACAAACCCGCCTATGTAAACATTAAAATACAATTTACTGTCATCAAAAATATTGCTCGGCGTATTTATTGCTTTTATTATAAAATTACTTAGCATTAATCCTATTCCCGTAAGTATCAATGAAACAACAAGACTTGCAATAACAGTTGTCGATGCCGCCGTTTTCACCTTGTCATATTCCTTTGCTCCGAAAAACTGCGAAATAACAACACTGCATCCTATATTGCACCCCAGTGCAACAGCCATAAAAATCATCGTTACAGGATATGATGCGCCTACTGCCGCCAAAGCGTCCTCTCCCGCAAACCTGCCTGCTATCACACTGTCAGCCATATTGTAAAGCTGCTGAAAAACAGCGCTTATAAACATAGGCATAGAAAATTCAATAAGCACCCTTGACGGATTCCCCTCTGTCAGATCTTTGATCAATTTTATTCATCTTCTTTCATATCCAAAACAAAGCAACCGAAGTCATAAACTCCGATTGCCTTATTTTAATTATTTTCTTTTGTTCTTTTTATAGTTTTTACCCTTGCTGTTTTTATATGCAATTGCTTCACTTACCTCTGCATCAAAAGCGGCGGCAGCAACGAGCTTACTCTCAATTTTCTTCTTTAATATGCTGTCTGCAAGAGTATATACAACAGCCAATATAAGTCCTATAAATGAAATTACAATGGCAGGAACAAGTCCCTTTGACTTAAACTGCAATACAACAGTGTGTTCTCCCGAAGGTATGTCAATACCTATTACACCGTCATTTCCTATTGAAACCTTGTCAACGCTCTGTCCGTCAACAGTTACCTTCCAGCCGTCAACATAAGGAATTGAAGTAAACATAACTCCGTCACTTTCTGCATTTACAGTACCCTCAATACGAGTATCCTCAAAACTTGTAATATTAAAAGTATTTGAGTTAAGCTTATTATAAGCCTCGTTAAACACTTCATCATCATAGCTTGCCGCATATATCTTTACGGTACCGTCCTTACGATACGTCTTTTCAAACTCACCCTTGTTTGTAAGAGAAAATGAAACAGTGATTTGTTCGCCTGCACTTACGTGACCTATATCAAACAAGCTCTTGCCCGCTGAAAGCTCTCTGTCCTCATTTGCAGTATTTGTCTGATACTTAACTCTCTTTGTATTTCCCGCATCTACATAAACATACATATATTGATCCTTATCGGAAGTAAATGTAGCCGTTACGGTAGGCTCAAGAGAGAGGTTTGCAGGATCCGTAAGGGTATATTTAAAGCTGTTGTCGTCAAGCTGTTCGGAAACCTCCATATAAGTCTTGTCAATGCTGTCAGGCTCAATTGGAGTAAACATATCCTTATCTGTTCCCGTGCTTAATTTTACAAAGTCATTTTGAACATCAAAAGGCATTGAATCCTCCGTCTGCCAATCCTTTATATCCGAATTTACCATAAAGCCAAGAGGCAGTGCTCTGTCATTTCTGTATACCCAAACATTGTCAAATTGTTCTTCAAAAACATATCTGTCCTTTGTTATTTCACCGTCCTTATTCATAACATATCTTATATCAAACATAGCGTCAATAAGAGGTGTAGGATCGTAATATCTGTAGCTGTTTCCCGTAGCCGCAATACCCAGATTTCCTATAAACTCTGATATACCTCCCGGCGCAAGAGAAGAGAACTGTGAAAAACCATTGT
>JAUNPM010000066.1 GCA_030536675.1 Clostridia bacterium
AAGTAAATCTTCTGAACTCAGTACGGTAAAATTCACCGTTTTCTCTTTCATTCATATAATCTATGGCTTCCTCCGTACCGTCAATGTACTTAACATATGCCTCCCTTGAAGTGGTTCTGTCAAGCCCTTCATAGCTTGAAAACATACATTCCGCAAATACGCATATAAATATTATACCCATAAGTCCGCCAAGCATATCGGGCTTTGAATTTTTATATGAATAAATAATAAACGCATATATTATCATAGCCACAATATTTATAATAATGTCGCTGTTTGTAAGCACCCTGTCTATATCCTGAATAGCGGGAACCATAACAAATTCCGTAACAAGTATAACTACAGTATAAAGTATTGCCGCATACACAACAAACTCAAACCTGCAGGTCTTAATATTAATAAGCCCCTTATAAGCAATATAAAGCATAATAAAGCTGTATATAAACGTATATCTGTGAGGCAGGTTAGACGGGAAGTGGAAACCGTGTATCATAAAGTCCAAAGGCTTTATACAAGCACACAGAAGCATTAATATAAGCAACAATGACATTAACCATTTTTCCCTCTTATTTATCTTAGTGTTAAAGAAATAAAGAGGAATAAGCATCATTGTTATTACACCGCTGTAAACATTGGGAAGGTCCTCATTTCTTGCAAGCACAACAGGTCTTGCACCTATAAAGTGGTTTGTTATAAGCTGATATACATTTTCATATATTTCAAATTTAGGGAAGCTTGTATCGCTTGTTGCAGTTTGTCCCAATGCTATTGCAACGGGAGCAAGAATAAACATTGCAGTAAGTGCAGCTATAATTGACACTATAGCAAATTTTATCATTCTGGCGATCATTACCCTGCTGTTTTTCTTCCACTCGTAGTTTGCAAAAAGCACAACCATAAAATAAGCGGCAGTAAACACACACACAAGCACAGCCATATAAAAGTTTACTATCATTGTAAGAGTTAAAGAAACATAATATAAAATATGCTTGTTTTGGTGAATAAGCCTTTCAACTCCCAGAGCAACAATAGGGAAAAGAGCAACGGAATCAAGCCACATAACATTCCAGTAATAGCCTGTCATAAATGCAGTAAAGGCATAAAGCAAGCCAAACACAAGTATTGACAGATCATTTTTATTAAAATGCTCTTTCAGATAATAAGAAAAGAAAGAGGCACTGAAAGCTGTTTTTAACAATATAAATATTGCAAGCGCCTCAGGAAGCAGCTTCTGAGGAAAAAGCAATATTAAAAAGCTTATGGGCGATGCCGTATAATATGCCATCTGTGTTACAAATTCCTTACCAAGTCCGCCCTCCCAGCTGTACATTAAACTTTGACCGTTTAATATACGGCTTCTCAACTCTTCGTGAAAAGGTGCATACTGATGATAAAGGTCAACCTTTAAAACTATCTGATCCCCAAAAGGATAAACACGCCTTAATATATATGTTATACACATAATAACAGCGGCGCAAAAGAAAGACGCAATTACAAATCGGTTTTCATAAAACCAGTTTTTTCTACTGTTTTCCATTATTTTTCTCCTTTTTTAAATATAAATAATTTACTGAAAATATAATTTAACACAACTATCACAAATTGTGCCACAATTTTACACACACTATCGTTTATATGTAAAATACTTACAGTCACATTCATCCACACAACCTCAAAGCCCAGAGATAACAGCCTTGCACTTACAAAAGCTGTTATTTCCTTAAAAAGAGTACTTAAAGATACTGACCTTGAGCGGAACACAAAAAACTTATTGGTAACATAAGCAAATGCTACGGCAAGTACCCAGCTTCCTATATTTGATATATTCATCTGTAATGCCGTAACCTGTCCCCCTCCCGTAAGAAGGAGCTTTATAAGCTCATAGCTTCCAAGGCTCACAACAGTTGTCAGCACTCCAAACACAAGATAGCTTATTGTTTCTCTGTTTGCCACTTTGGAAATTATTTTATTTATCATTTGTTACTCCTTCCGTAATCATCAACAGGCTCGTCTATATTTGTTTTTCCTATAATATATACGGGTCTGTTTTTGACTTCAATGTATATTTTAGCCATATATTCTCCCAGAATACCGCAGCACAATATTATACAGCCGCCAAGGAATAAAAGTATTGCAATTATTGACGCATATCCGGGGAAATCCTTGCCGTGCACAAGCGTTTTTATTATAACAAAGAAAAGATAAACAAACGAAGATGCGGCAACAATAGTTCCCAAATATATGGCAATTTTAAGAGGAACCGTTGAAAATGCCGTAATACCCTCCATAGCATATTTAAACAAGCCCCAAAAGCTCCATTTTGTTTCACCTGCCGCTCTTTCAACGTCTTCAAAATCTATCCATTTTGTATTGAAGCCTACCCAGCTGAAAATACCCTTGCTGAATCTCTGGACCTCTCCCATAGATATAACGGCATTTATCATTTTTCTGTTCATCATTCTGAAATCTCCTGCACCGTCAGGCATATCCACATCTGATATTTTATTTATAAATTTATAAAAGTTTCTTGTAAATAAGGTTCTTAAAAAGGGATCACCGTCACGTGTTGACCTGTTGGTGGCACAGCAGTCATATCCCTCTTCCATAGCCTTTAGCATAAGAGGTATAAGAGTTGGCGGGTGCTGCAGGTCTGCGTCCATAACCACCGCATAATCTCCTCTTGAATTTTTAAGCCCTGCAAACATAGCCGATTCCTTACCGAAATTTCTTGAAAAAGATATATATTTTACTCTTTCATCATTTAACGCAATGTCTTTCATTATTGACAAAGTGTCATCCTTGCTGCCATCGTCTATAAATATAAAGTTAAAATCATAACCGTCTATTGAATTTATCACTTTACAGCTTTCTTCATAAAACATTCTGAGAACAGCCGACTCATTATAGCAAGGGACTATTAATTCTACAAGCATAATAATCTCCTTTCTCTTTTAAACATACATAATTATTGTACCTTAAATTCAGCAATATAGCAATAAATTTTTTGTATTTTTATATTAAATTTGGCTAAAATAACATTGAATACAACGATAATCATTACGAAAGGTAGTTTTGCATATGAACAAAAAGCAGGAACTAACATATACATCGGTAATAACAGGTATTCTTCTTGCAATAGCATTCGGAGGAGCAAACGCTTATCTGGGCTTAAGAGTAGGTATGACGGTTTCAGCCTCAATACCTGCCGCAGTTCTTTCAATGGGGATCATAAGAATTGTTTTAAAAAGAAATTCCATTCTTGAAAACAATATGGTCCAAACCATAGGCTCCGCAGGGGAATCCATAGCAGCAGGCGCCATATTTACACTTCCCGCCCTTTTTATGTGGTCGGCACAATGGGGAACAGCCCCACCGTCATTGCTTGAAATATGCCTTATATCCTTTTGCGGAGGAATACTGGGCATATCATTTATGATACCCTTAAGGAGCGTTCTTATTTCAAATCCAAACGAGAACCTTCCCTATCCCGAAGGCACAGCCTGTGCCGAAGTTCTTATGGCAGGAGAGGAGAAAGGTGCCTCCGCCTCCTCCGTATTTAAAGGGCTTACATTTGCCGGAATATATAAAATAATTACAGACGGTTTGGGACTTTTCCCGTCACAGCTACACTATGAGCCAAAATCATTTAAAGGAAGCGGCATAGGCATAGACATACTTCCCGCCCTTACGGGAGTAGGCTATATATGCGGTCCTAAGATCTCATCATATATGCTTGGAGGAGGAATATTGTCTTGGCTTGTGCTTATGCCTCTTTTATGCTTTACGGGCAATACAGAGCTTAATAATATGACCTCTCACGAAATATGGAGCAGTTATATAAGATATATAGGTGCAGGAGCAGTTGCCGCAGGTGGAATAATAAGCCTTGTTAAATCTCTCCCACTTATAATAACCACATTTTCAAAGGCATTTAAAGGCTTAAACAAAGATAACAAAGAAGAAAACAAGGACATACCCTTTAAAATAATACTTTTTCTTATTTTATTGTTAATATTAATAATATGGCTGGTTCCCTTTATACCCGTTACATTTACGGGAGCTGTCATTATTGCCCTTTTCGGCTTCTTTTTTGCAACGGTCTCATCTCGTCTTGTGGGGCTTGTAGGCAGTTCAAACAACCCTGTATCAGGTATGACGATCGCAACACTTCTTATATCAGCCTTTATTCTTAAAGCAAGCGGTTATGACCCAAGAAGCGGAATGGTAGGCGCAATAGCCATAGGCTCTGTAATATGTATAGTTACGGCAATAGCGGGAGATACATCACAGGATCTTAAGACAGGTCATATTCTGGGCGCAACTCCTTGGAAGCAGCAAATAGGCGAATATATAGGAGTATCAGTTTCATCACTTTTTATAGGCGCCATACTTTTTCTTTTAAACAAAGCCTGGGGATACGGTTCAAGCGAGCTTCCCGCACCTCAAGCTACACTTATGAAGCTTGTTGTTGAGGGTGTAATGGGCGGTTCTCTCCCTTGGGGACTTGTTTTAACGGGAGCATTTATTGCCGTATTTATTGAAATAATAGGTGTTCCCGTACTCCCCTTTTGTATAGGGCTTTATCTTCCCATACATTTAAGTATGGGTATAATGTCGGGAGGACTTATACGTCTTTGGTCTGACAGCAAGAAAATCGACAGCAAAAGCGGTGTACTTTATTCTTCCGGTATGATAGCGGGAGAAGGTCTTGTAGGCATACTTCTTGCCGTATTTGCAATTATTCCCGCAGGCACATCCACACTGGGAGATTTCATAAACATATCAGAAAAAATCTCCTTTGGAAGCATAGGCGGCGGCATAGCCTTTATACTTCTTTGCATAAGTTTAATATACAACATCAATTCACACTCCAAAAAATAAATAACATACCTCCTGAAGGTCATAAACCCTCAGGAGGTATGTTTTATTATGCAAATATCTGTATTGCCGCAACGGTTATTATTCCCGCCACAGCAATTGAAAGACTGCTCATTGCGCCTTCCACTTCTCCTATTTCAAATGCCTTTGAAGTTCCCACTGCGTGAGATGATGTTCCTATGGCAATTCCCACTGCAACAGGCTCCGTAATTTTAAATACCTTACACACACCCCTGCACATTACATTTCCCACGATTCCCGTAACAATAATTGCCGCAGCGGCAAGAGTATCCACACCACCAAGCTCATCGGCAAGACTCATACCTATTGCAGTTGTTATTGACTTTGGCAGCAATGATATTTCCATTCCCTTATCAAAGCCGAAAATAATACAAAACAAAAATACCGTTACAAGACTTGTAAATACTCCCGATATTATTCCGCCCAAAACAGCCTTGTAATTTTTCTTAAGCAAATGAAGCTGTTCATACAAAGGCACTGCAAGACACACGGTAGCAGGAGTAAGCAGCCAGCTTAAAATTTCAGAGCTTTCTCTGTAATCTTCATAGTCTATGTTAAATATGATCAATACAAGTATAACAAAGGCTATTGATATAAGCAAAGGATTTGCTATGCCCGTTTTAAATTTTTTATTTAACAAAACACCTATACCATATCCCATAACACTTATTGCTATGCCCCAATAGGCACTGTTATTTAATATATTACTTATCATTTTGAGAATCCCTCTTTATTATAAATTGAGTAACTCTTCCCGATACCACCATTACCGCAACAGTTGTCACAACAATTGTAAACAACACGGGAAGCAGAACAGGAATTATCATATCCTGCACTGTTATCAGCTTTGCACCTGCAGGTATAAACATAAGCGGCATAATCAATATAAGATATTTTGCGCTTTCTTTCACCCATTCAAGCTTTATAATGCCCGTCATAAGCAAAGCAAGCATAATAATAAGTCCGTAAATACTTGCAGGAATAGGCAAAGGAAGATACTTATATATCAATTCCGCAAAAAAGGTTATAACCAGAATAAGCCCAAACTGAAATACATATTTCACTTAAGTCATCTCCTAAAAAAATAATAAAGACAGTATACTCCTAAATTTATCAATTTACAACATTTTTTTACAAAATCTTAATAAATTAATTCCCATTTAAAAAAGAGCCGCTGATTTAAAACGGCTCTTTAAGAAAACTTAATATAATTAAGCATATTATTAACATTATTTACTGTATCGCAATTTAAATTGTCTGACTATGCCTCAACAGAATTCTCCAATGCAGCAAGCTCACAGCCGGGGAATTTGTCACAGTTTTCGTCATATTCGTAATAATCGTGGACCATATCGCATACATTGCAGTAATTTGTGTCCTCATAGGCGAAACTTTCACCGCATTGAGGACAAACATAGTCCGCCTTAATACCGTAATAACCATATACCTTCATTAAAAAGTCAAACTCTAAAAGCTCACTGTATTCAGCACTTTCCACATTTGTCATATCCTTAAATTCATAATCATCTGTTTTAATTAATTCAACATCCGTATTCATTAAAAATGCAGATTTGTCCTTATATTTACCCTCTATTTTAAAATTATTATTTTCCTTATCCCCTTCACTTGTAATATCATTTACTATACTTACATCAAGCACATTAAATACAGCGTCATAAAAAGGTGAATTTATGGATTCCTTAAAGCTGTCCATAGCTGATATAATATCCTCACCTGTTATCTCAGGGAAATTCATTGCCTCTTCCACTTTTTGATAAAATTCTTCTGCATATTCATCATACCTACTATACAAGCTTATACTTGCCTCCAAAACAAACTTCATATAGTCATTTGCAACCACTGCCGCAGAATCGCTGTATTGTGTCACATATTCCGCAAACCTTGTTGCCTTTTCGGGAAATTCATCTGAATCAAGCTCAAACCTTGTACCGTTTTCTATTCTTGTTACACAATCTGAATCAAAGCCTATGAGAGTATATTGTGCTGATTCGTAAAGCTCCATATATTTATCTCTGAAAACATTTGTACTTTTTATTGCAGCAATAGGATTACTTGATACATTTCCTATATTTACGAATGTATTTACATGTGTCATATGTATATATTCACTTTCTCCGAAAACATCGTCAAGGCTGTCAAAATATCTTCCCAGCAGCTCCATATCACTTATATATTTTAAAGCACCTAAGGTATAAAATAATTTTTTATCTATATAAACATCGTCATCTCTTGCATAAACATTGCCGCAGTCAACTGAAATATTGTTAAACCTAAGAACAATGCTTTCATCTGAATACATATTGTCAAAATCAACTGTGCCATTGACCTCAACGGAATAACCAAACTTTTTATTCTCATCAAGAGCCACTCTTATTTCAGATATAAGATCATTAACAAATTTCTGTGCATACACGTCAATATCTTCATCATACAAAGCTGCGTCATCATCTTCCAAAACTAAAATATTTTTTGATATTTCAAAGCCGGCAGTACTCAAGACCTCAGGATCAATAGTTACCTTCACTTCTTCGTTAATGCTGTGAACACCTGTTTTATCCTTATACATTAATTTATCAAAATGCTCCTTTTCAATTTCACTGCAGCCCGTACAGGACAATACAAATACCAAAGATAATAATACATAAATTATTTTTTTCATATTATATCACTCCTCATTTTGTTTATATATTTAATATACCATATTTAACTAAAAAAAGGAACTGAATTTTTAATACAGTTACTTTTTCGTTAAATATTTACATATATGCATTAAATATTTTGTACATAATTACCATAATTAAGCATATAAAGGATATTTTTCAACAAGCTTCTTAACTCTTTCCGCAGCTTCCGCCTTATTGCCCTCATAATCCTTTGCAATAAGTGTAATTATATCGGCAATTTCAACCATATCCTCTTCAACCA
>JAUNPM010000067.1 GCA_030536675.1 Clostridia bacterium
GATGTGAGAAATACAGATATAATAGTTAAGGCTTACAATAACAGGCTTAAAAGGGAAAAGGCGTTTTGTGTAACAGATTCAATTAAGAGGAGCGTAGAATACATAAGCAGTGATATAATTAAAGCTGACGAAGTAATGGGGAAATGAAGGTATTTTACAGCGATGTTACAATAAAATAAATACTTTTAATAACATATTTTTAAATATTAAGGAAAATATAAACAAATAGGTGCTCTTAAATATAAAAAATGTGTGAAAATCAAAAATTTTTCTTGACTAAAGGAGAAATTTACACTATAATAGGACTAGTGCTTGATTTGACTTTAAGTAAAATAAATGTGACACTGTTTCGGGTGTTTCAAAAGATTTTAATATAAGGAGGTGCTTTTGAAATGAAGATGACATTCCAGCCTAAGAAAAGACAGAGAAGCAAGGTTCACGGCTTCAGAAAAAGAATGAGTACTGCTAACGGAAGAAAGGTAATACTTGCAAGACGTAGAAAAGGCAGAAAGGTTTTATCTGCATAATTGAAAGCCCGCTTTTTAAGTGGGCTATTGTTCTTTATAGAGATATAATCTTTCAATATTCAAGTATAAGGGGGATAAAAATGCTGTTTACAGAATCCCTGAAGAAAAATTACCAGTTCAGATATGTATATAACAGAGGACGCTCTATAGCCAACAGACTGCTTGTTATGTATTCAATAAAGAATTCTCAAGACGGCAACAGGTTTGGCATTTCGGTGAGCAAAAAGGTGGGCAACAGCGTTGTGAGAAGCAGAATAACAAGGCTTCTGAGAGAAAGTTACAGATTATCTGAAGAAAATATTTTGTGCGGCTATGACATTGTGGTTATAGCCAGAAGTTCGGCTAAAGACGCCAATTACAGAGAGATTGAAAGTGCATTGCTGCACTTGTTAAAAAAACAGAGATTACTGAAGTCGGAAAAAAAGGATTGAGTCCGTTATGAAAAAAACAGCACTATTTTTAATAGGCTTTTACAGAAAATATATTACACCGTATACGCCTAAATGTTGTAGGTTTGTCCCTACTTGCTCTGCCTATGCCTATGAGGCAATTGAGAAGTACGGCTTGTTGAAGGGCGGATATTTGGCTGTAAGAAGAATTTTGAAATGTCATCCTTTCCACAAGGGTGGCTATGACCCTGTACCATAAAGGAGGATAAAATGTTGCTAAATTTGTTAGCTGTTTCCAGAAACGTAATGAAAGACCCCGGGGTTATTGTGGGTCCTATTGCCTGGATATTAGGTCACGTTATTAATTTTTTCTATAGTATTATTTATTACATTGGTGAAATTGTAGGTACACATGCAAATTCTCTGGGTATTGCAATCATTTTGCTGACTATTTTTACTCGTTGTCTTATGATACCCCTTTCTTATAAACAGCAGAAGTCAATGTATAAAATGCAGGCGCTTTCTCCTGAGCTTAAGAAAATACAGGCAAAGTATAAGGAAGGTATGTCTGACCCTGAAGTACAAAGAAAAATGCAGATGGAGACCCAAAGGCTTTACAGTGAAAACAATGTAAGTCCTTTCAGCGGCTGTCTGCCTATGCTTATTCAGCTGCCTATTTTCTTGGGACTTTATCACGTAATGCAGAATCCCTTTAAGTATATTGATGCTATTAACCAGGTTTATACACAGCTGTCAACAATTGTGCTTACTGCAGCACAGACAAATTCAACTGTATATGATCTTGTAATAAGTTTCGGGCAGTTGGGAAGTGTGCCTATAGGAACAAGCATTGATGTTGATTTGTTTAACAGAATAATAAATATACTGGGACCGGCTGAGGTTGATCAGCTTAAGACTGCTATTGCTTCCGCTGATTTTGATTCAGCATATGCCGCAAAAAATTCAATTGAATATTTCCTTGGGCTTAATCTGACGGAAACTGTAGGGTTTACTCTTTCACCTAAGCTCATTATTCCTATTCTCTCAGGTTTGACAACATTCCTTTCATCTTGGCTTATGACTAAGAAAAATTCTGCAAATGCAGACCCTGCAATGAAGTCACAGCAGAGAATAATGAATATAACAATGCCTCTTATGATGGCGTGGATAACAACATCTCTCCCCGGTGGTATAGGTGTGTACTGGATAGTATCAAACCTGTTCCAGCTTTGCCAGCAGTTCTTCCTTAACAGGCATTTTGAAAAGATAGGTGCTGATGAAATAATTGTTCCCAAGGAGAAGAAGCATAAAAAGGGAGGAAATAAATAATGAAACAAATTGAAATGACAGGAAAGACTATTACCGAGGCTATTGACAATGCTTGTGCAAAGCTGGGTGTGGAATTTCTTGATGTTGAATATAAGGTTATAGATGAGCCTACAAAAGGCTTTCTGGGCATAGGTGCAAAGCCTGCAAGGGTACTTGTGACAGTTGTCGGAAGTGATGATGAAGAAAAAGTAACGGAAGTTAAGGAAGAGAAAAAGAAAGAGCCTAAGCCTGAGAAAAAGCCCGAAAACAAAGGGGAAATCAAAGAAGAAAAGAAGGAAGTAGCCGAAGTAAGGATTGAAGAAGAAAAGGTAAGGGCAGATGAAGCTGACGAAGCTGTAAGCGTTGAAGAGGCTGTTGTTGAAAATGAATCTGCCAGAGCAAGCCTTACAGAAGAGGACAAGGAAAAAATTCTTGCTTCTGCCGTAAATTTCTTAAAGGAAATCTTTGACAATATGAAAATGAATGTTGAGTTAAATGCTGAATTTAAGGACAACAAGCATATTGTTATTGATATGAAGGGCGACGATATGGGTACCATTATTGGTAAAAGAGGGCAAACTCTTGACAGTATACAGTACTTAACAAATCTTGTTGTAAATAAGGGTCAATATCCTTATATGAATGTTACCCTTGATACAGAGGATTACAGAGCTAAAAGACAGAAAACTCTTGAACAGCTTGCCTTTAATTTGGCTAAAAAGGCTAAACACAACAGGAGAAACATTACTCTTGAGCCTATGAATCCTTATGAAAGAAGGATAATACATGCGGCTTTACAGAATGACAGATATGTTACTACATACAGCGAGGGAACAGAGCCTTACAGATATGTTGTGATAGCTTTAAAAAATAATTATTCAAGCAGAAGATATAATTAAAAAGGCGGTTTAAAGGGCAGAGGCGTAAGCCTTTGCCCTTTAAGTGTATTAATGGGATTTAAAATGCTTGTAAAAATCAACTGTATGTACAGCAGATGAAAATTGATTATTGGGAGGGATTTTATGTTAAAGGTTAATATTGATGATACAATAGCAGCTATATCTACTGCTGTGGGAAACGGCGGAATAGGTATTGTCAGATTGAGCGGGAAAGAGGCAATTGAAACCGCAGACAAGCTGTTTGTTTCTCACAAGGGAAAGAGGCTTAAAGAGCAGAAAAGTCATACTATTCATTTCGGCAACATTGTTTATGAAAATAAAGTCATTGATGAAGTGCTTGTGTCGGTTATGAAGGCTCCCAATACTTATACAAGGGAAGATGTGGTTGAAATAAACACACACGGAGGATACAGGGCTGTGACTGCCGTTTTAAATGCCGTAATAAATTCGGGAGCAAGAATGGCGGAGCCGGGAGAGTTTACAAAGAGAGCTTTTTTAAACGGAAGGATAGACCTTACACAGGCAGAGGCGGTAATTGACATTATAAATGCAAAAACAGACGCAAGCCGTGAGGCGGCAATGCTAAGGCTTGAGGGAAGGCTTTCAAAGGAGATACACAGAATAAGAGAAGATATACTTACTATGATAGCCCATATTGAAGCGGGAATAGATTATCCCGAACACGATGACGAAACAATGACTTATAATATGGTTGCAGAAAACACTCAAAAGGTTTTAAAGGATGTTGAAAAGCTTATTAAGTCTGCGGACACAGGCAAGATATACAAGGAGGGCATAAAAACTGTCATACTGGGCAGACCTAATGTGGGAAAATCCTCATTGCTTAATGCTATGCTTGAGGAGGACAGGGCTATTGTTACGGATATACCCGGAACCACAAGGGACAGTCTTGAGGAAATGCTTAATGTACACGGAATACCTCTTAATATAATTGATACGGCAGGCATAAGAAATACCGATGATGTTATTGAACAAATAGGTGTTGAAAAGTCTAAAAGCCTTGCGGAAAAAGCCGACCTTATACTGCTTATGTTTGACGGAAGCAGAGAGCTTACAAATGAAGATGAGGAGCTTATTGAGTTGGTCAAGGGAAAGAAAACAATTACTCTTGTTAATAAGCTTGATTTAGAGTGTAAAATAAATATGGAAAGCATAAGCAATTTAGAGCCTATAAATATTTCCGTAAAGGAGGATATGGGCATAAATGATATATATGAAAGAATAAGAGAAATGTTTGCTTTCGGTGATATTAATATTAACAGTGAGGTCTTAATATCAGGGGAAAGGAACAAGGAAAGTCTTTTTAAAGCTAAAAGGTATCTTGAAAATGTTATGGAAACAGTTGAAAACAGAATGCCTGAGGATTTTATATCAATGGATCTGACAGAGGCTTACGGAGCTTTGGGAGAAATTACGGGAGAGGCTCTTGAAGATGATATTATTGATAAGATATTCAGTGAGTTTTGTTTGGGAAAATAATAAGCAAGGCTGCAAAGAAATGCTTGAGTTGGCTGTGTGTTAAACAGGAATGAGGTGACGTTAAAAAATGATCAAATCAAAATGCTGGGACTGGAGCAGAAATACAGAGGAAAAATGGCTTATACCCTGTGTTGAAAGTCCTTATTTAGCGGAAAGATGGACGGGACTTGGCTTTAATAAATTTTTGGATATTGGCTGCGGCTTGGGCAGACATTCCGTTTATATGGCAGAAAAGGGATTTAGTGTTACTGCTTTGGATCTGTCGGAATACGGAATTGAGCATATTAAAAAAACAGTGGAAGAAAAGGGGCTTAATATAAATACAGTCGTTTCGGATATGCTTAAGCTGCCTTTTGAGGATAACAGCTTTGACTGCATTATGGCTTATAATGTAATATATCACACTGACAAAGAGGGTTTTGTTAAAATATTGAATGAAATAAAAAGGGTGCTGAAACCAAATGGTGAGTTTTTCGTAACACTGCTTTCAAAAGGGCATTGGAGCTATGAGGCTTTTGCCCATAATGCAGTTGATAAAAATACAATAATAAGAAATGACAGACCTACGGAAAATAATGTTCCTCATTTTTATTTGGATCACAGCGAAATAAATGAATTTTTAGGGGACTGGCAATTTATTGATGAGCCTGTTGAAATATGCGAATACAGTGACAATGGGAAGGTCAAAAAACATTGGAAAATGCTTGTTAAAAAGCAGTATTAGATATATGAGGTGGAAAAATGGAAAGATTGTATACAGCCGATGAGGCTGACGTTTGTGTAATAGGCGGAGGTCACGCAGGCTGTGAGGCGGCTTTGGCTTCTGCCAGAATGGGACTTAAAACAATAATGTTTGCTCTTAATTTAGACAGTATTGCAATGATGCCCTGCAATCCTCATATAGGAGGAAGCTCCAAGGGTCATCTTGTAAGGGAAATAGACGCCTTAGGCGGAGAAATGGGCAGGAATATAGATAAGACCTATCTTCAGATAAAAATGCTGAATACGGGCAAGGGGCCTGCCGTTTACTCCTTAAGGGCGCAGGCTGACAAGGCAAAATACCATACTGAAATGAAAAAGGTACTTGAAAATACCGAAAATCTCCTTATAAGGCAGGGAGAAATCATTGATATTTTGACTGAGGACAACAGAGTAACGGGAGTTGTTTCTGAAAGCGGTGCTCTTTACAAGTGTAAAGCCGTAATAATATGCAGCGGTACATATCTTAAATCAAGATGTTTGTACGGTGACACTATAATTGAAAGCGGACCTAACGGGCTGAGAAGATCGGACAGGCTTTCGGAATGTCTTGAAAGACTTGGAATAAGGCTGTTCAGATATAAGACAGGCACGCCTGCAAGAGTTGACGCTAAAAGTGTGGATATATCAAAGATGAAGCCACAGCCCGGAGATGAGGTGGTTACACCTTTTTCCTTTGAAAACATAGGTAAGGATATTTCAAAAAAGCAGTATGACTGTTATCTTACTTACACAAATGAAGAAACTCACAATATCATAAGAGCTAACCTTGACAGATCTCCTTTATATTCGGGCGTTATTGAGGGAACGGGTCCCAGATATTGCCCGTCAATAGAGGACAAGGTCGTAAGATTTGCAGACAAGACACAGCATCAGATATTTGTGGAGCCTGAGGGTGAGGATACAAATGAAATGTATATACAGGGAATGAGCTCATCTCTTCCCGAGGACGTGCAAATCGCTATGTACAGAACAATACCGGGACTTGAAAATGTGAGGTTTACAAGAACGGCTTATGCCATAGAATATGATTGCATTGACGCCAATCAGCTGAAATTAAGTTTGGAATTTAAGAATATAAAGGGGCTTTTTTCGGCAGGTCAGTTTAACGGAACCAGCGGATATGAAGAGGCTGCCGCACAGGGAATAATAAGCGGAATAAATGCAGGAGCATACATTAAGGGAATGGAACCGCTGATAATTGACAGAAGCGAGGGCTATATAGGTGTGCTTATTGATGACATTATTACAAAGGAGAGCAGAGAGCCTTACAGAATGATGACGTCAAGGGCTGAATACAGACTGCTTTTAAGACAGGACAATGCGGACTTAAGGCTGACGGAATACGGATATAAATACGGGCTTATATCACAGGAAAGATATGACAGATTTTTAGCTAAAAGGGAAGCCATTGAAAAGGAAATAAAGAGGGTAAGCAAAATCAATTTCGGCCCTACGGACGAGGTAAACGGACTTCTTGAGGGTCTTGGCAGTTCTCCGTTGTCAACGGGTGTGAATATGGGGGATATTATAAAGCGTCCCGAAATAACATATGATATGCTTGCGCCTATAGATAAGGAAAGACCTGAATTAAGCTATGAGGTAAGAGAGCAGGTCAATATTCAAATTAAGTATGAGGGATATATTGCAAGGCAGATGAAGCAGGTAGAGGGCTTTAAAAAGCTGGAGGCTAAGAAGATACCCGAAAATATTGATTATGACAATGTAATGGGGCTGAGAATTGAGGCAAGGCAGAAGTTTAAGGCTGTCAGGCCCGTAAATATAGGGCAGGCAAGCAGAATAAGCGGAGTAAGTCCCGCAGATGTTAATATGCTGCTTGTTTATATGAATGGGTATAGGGGATAGAAAGAAATATTATTGTGTTGGGGCTGTTGCAAAATAGGTAACTATTATGCAACAGCTCCTTTTTGAATTTATTCTTTAATATTTTCAACATACTGAATTGCCTGCTCAATTAATGTAATAGTTGCTTTTTGTGAATACAGATAATTTGTATTTACAATATCTTTTATAAAGTCATAAAAATTCCTGCAAATAGAGTATTGAGTTGTTGAAAAATATTTAAGCTGCAATTTGGTGTCATTCCAGACCGTAAATTGAAGACAGCTGTCATTTTGAACTATAAGTGAAAGGCAATCGGAAATATTAAGGTTTACAGGATTGATCGCCTGAATATTGTGGTTATTTGACTTAGCGTATTTTAAAAGACTTTTAAGTATAAAAAGACGTTCGTCTTTTTTGCAGGGTCTTGAATAGCCTTTTGGAAATTCTTGAATAACTCCTGTTTTGGCAAAATTAATAAGACTGTCCTTGTTAAATATTTAAATACTTGTAGTTATCTTTTTTAATTGAACAAGCCTTATATTAAGAAGCTCTACAAGCTGTT
>JAUNPM010000068.1:0-1274 GCA_030536675.1 Clostridia bacterium
CTGGAGGATATATATGCGTCTGTTTTTAACACGGAAGCCGACCTTGTAAGTGCACAGATAATTTCGGGTACTCACGCTCTTACTGTTGCGTTATTCGGTAATTTAAGATACGGCGATGAGCTTCTTTGCGTTGCGGGCGCTCCTTATGATACTCTTGAAGGGGTAATAGGAGCAAAGAGAAGTGTAAAGGGCTCTCTTACTGAACACGGGATCATATATAAGGAGCTTCCTCTTCTTAAGGACGGAAATGTTGATCTTGAAAACATACCCAATATGATAACGGATAAAACAAAAATCGTTGAAATACAAAGGTCAAAGGGCTATGAATACAGACCGAGCCTTACAATAGAAACGGTTGCAGAGATAATAAAAATTGTAAAGAGTGTAAGAAAAGACATAATTTGTATGGTCGACAACTGCTATTGTGAATTTGTAAGCGAGCTTGAGCCAACAGATGTGGGTGCGGATATGGTCGTAGGCTCTCTTATTAAAAACCCCGGAGGAGGACTTGCTCCCGTGGGAGGATACATAGCGGGAAAAACGGAATGTGTTGAAAATGCCGCTTACAGACTTACATCTCCGGGAATGGGACGTGAGGTGGGACCCAGCTTGGGTGTTACAACAAGTATGATACAGGGGCTTTTCCTTGCTCCAAATGTTGTAAACGCAAGTTTAAAGACAGCAGTGTTTGCGGCAGGTATATTTGAAAGGCTGGGCTTTGAATGTATGCCTAAGGTAGATGAGGAAAGACCTGATATTGTGGAGGCAATACAAATGAAAACTCCCGAAAACGTTATAGCCTTTTGTCAGGGGATACAGGCGGGTGCTGCCGTTGACAGCTATGTTAAGCCTGAGCCTTGGGATATGCCGGGATATGACTCACAGGTAATAATGGCGGCGGGAGCCTTTGTACAGGGCTCTTCTATTGAGCTTAGTGCTGACGCACCTATGAAGGAGCCTTACACTGTGTATATGCAGGGTGGACTTACTTGGTTTCACGGCAAAATAGGAGTTATTATTGCAGTTGATCAAATGTATAAAAGGGGACTTATAAGTCTTAAGTAAGAGTATTTAAGTTGAATAAGATAAAGGGCTTCATACCGCTTATTGCATTATTTTTTTTGGTATGATATAATTAGGTGTAAGGAGTTAATATTATGGTTTATGAAACGTATTCGGAAGAGGAAACAGCAAAATTGGGCTATGATATGGGGAAGTGTGCAAAGCCCGGTGACATATATTGTCTTAAGGGTGATTTGGGCGTTGGCAAAACC
>JAUNPM010000068.1:1284-7769 GCA_030536675.1 Clostridia bacterium
TAAAGGAGCATATTACAAGTCCCACATTTACAATTGTAAATGAATACTATGAAGGACGCCTGCCTTTTTATCACTTTGATGTTTACAGAATAAGCGATGCCGAGGAAATGTATGAAATAGGCTGTGAGGAATATTTTTACGGCGAGGGAGTGTGTCTTATAGAATGGGCGGAGCTTATTGAAGAAATACTTCCCGAAAATGTTAAATGGATAAAAATAAGCAAGGATCTTACAAATGACAATATAAATTACAGAAAAACAGAGGTGTTGTAAATGAAAATTTTAGCTTTGGATACTACGGGGCTTGTGGCAAGCGTTGCCCTTGTTGACGATTGTAAAACTGTTGCGGAATTTACGACAAACTATAAAAAAACACACTCACAGACAATAATGCCGATGATAGAAAATATTACAAAAATGATAGAGCTTGATTTAAAAGAGGTGGATTACATTGCCTGTGCAAGCGGCCCGGGAAGCTTTACGGGGCTTAGGATAGGAGCGGCAACGGCAAAGGGACTTGCTCACGGATTGGATAAGAAAATAATCCCTGTTCCTACACTTGACGGACTTGCTTATAATATTTGTGAAAGCGGAAAACTTGTTGTGCCTATAATGGACGCAAGAAGGAATCAGGTGTATTCAGCTATGTACTATACGGCTTCAGGGCTTGAAAGAGTAAGCGATTATGTTGCCTGTGATATAACGGAGCTTCTCGATAGGGTAATAGAAATAGATGAAAACGCAGTGTTTTTAGGCGACGGCGTGCCTGTGTTCAGAAGCAGAATAGAGGAATTTAACACAGGATTCAGATTTGCTCCTCAATGCTCAAATATGCAGAGAGCGGCGTGTATAGGTGCTCTTGCCTTTGAAAGAACAGAGGAGGCTGTAAGCCCCAATGAGTTTGAAATAATGTATTTGAGAAAATCACAGGCAGAAAGAGAATTGGAAGAGAAAAATGGAAATAGAGTTAATGAATAAAAGCCATATTGACGGCATAATGGAAATAGAAAAGGACAGCTTTGCAATACCTTGGAGCAGAGGGGCTGTTGAAAAGGAGCTTTCAAACAAATTTGCAATATATGTGGTTGCAGTTGAAAAGGGAAAGGTATTGGGATACGGCGGTATGTGGCACGTTGTAAATGAAGGTCACATTACAAACATTGCCGTGCACAAGGACTACAGGCGAAAGGGCATAGGCGGACTTATAATAGGAAAACTTTCTGAAATAGCAGAGGAAAAGGAAATGATGGGGCTTACTCTTGAGGTGAGAAAAAGCAATACTCCCGCTCTTGAGCTTTACAAAAAGAACGGCTTTAAACTTGAAGGAATACGTCCCGAATACTACGAGGACAATAAAGAGGACGCATATATTATGTGGAAATATTTTATAGCTGCCGAATAAGGTCCCTTTTAAAAGAGGGAGCAGGGCAAAGGAACAATAATCGGAGGTGTAATATGATAAAGGAGCTTGAATACACTCAACTTAAAAAATTTTGTAATACAAATACCGTTACGGATATAAAAAAATGCAGCGATAAGCTCATAGGTCAGCCAAACGGTGCGGAGGCACTTCAATTCGGACTTAATGTGAAGGGAAAGGGCTACAACATATATATTGCGGGGCTTTCAGCCAGCGGGAAAACTACATATGCCGAAAAATTTGCTAAAATGACTGCCGAAAAGGAAAACACACCTGATGATATGTGTTATGTTCTTGATTTTAAAAAAACAGGCTCTCCAAAGCTCTTAAAGCTGAAGGCGGGACAGGGAAAAGAATTTAAGGCTGATATGGAGGAATTTGTAAATCACTTGAGCATTGAAATTCCAAAGGCTTTTTCTTCCGTGGATTTCAGCGATGATAAAGAGAGAGTTCTTAAAACTTATCAAAAAAAGAAGGACGAATTATTTAAGGTGCTTGGTGAGGTAGCAAAAAATTTTGATTTCGGAATTAAAACAAGCACAAGCGGCGGTATATATTTTATGCCTATTATAGACGGAAAAACAATAAATGAAGAGGAATATGAGGAGCTTTCCGAAGAGGAAAAGGAAGAAATAAGCGAGGGCTCAGACGAGGTCCACGAACTTGCGAACAGTGCAATGAAAAGAGTGCGTGATCTTGACAAAGAGGCAAAAAAAGAAATAGAAAATATGGAATATAACATAGGTCTTTTTACAATAGGTCACTTTTTAAATCCCTTGCAGGAAAAATATGTAGACAATAAGGCAGTATCGGAGCATCTTGTAAGTGTTAAGGAGGATATTCTTGACAATATACAAATGTTCATAGACGATGATGAGGACGGCGCAGACGATCCGCTTTCAGCAATGATGCCGTGGAATTTTAAAAGAAATACGGAAGACATATACGAAAAGTACAATGTCAATTTAATTGTGGACAACAGCAGCTTAAAGGGCGCACCTGTTATAGTTGACTATAATCCCACATATTCAAATCTTGTGGGAGAAATAGAGTATGAAAATGAAAACGGAAATCTTACAACGGATTTTATGAAAATAAAGCCGGGATTGCTCCACAAGGCAAACGGAGGCTATTTGATCTTTCACGCATATGATCTGCTTACAAACGCTTTTGCGTGGGATACCTTAAAAAGAGCTCTTATAACAAACAAGGTGACGATCGAGCCTCTTAAGGAATATCAGTTCGGGGGCATAACTGTGGCAGGCTTACAGCCCGAAGCCGCAGAAATAAATGTAAAAGTAATTATTGTAGGCTCAATGTATTACTATGAACTCCTTAAGGAATATGACGATGATTTTTCAAAGCTGTTTAAAATATGCGCATTGTTTGATTATGAAATGGATTATAACGATGAGAATATAAATTCAATGCTGGGCTTTGTGAAGGCATATTGTGACAAAAAATCCCTTTTGCCTGTAGATATGGGGGCAATGAATACACTTACGGAATATTCCGTAAGGCTTTCCGAAAGACAGGATAAGCTTACAACACGCTTCGGGCTTATATGTGATATTATAGAAGAAGCGGATACTTGGGCAAGACTTGACGGCTGTGACAAAATAGACGGAAGCTATGTTTCAAAGGCTATAAACAAAAGACTTGAAAGAGTGAATATATATGCCAAGAAATACGGAAAAATGATATCCGACAATGAAATTTTAATTGATACTGAGGGGCTTGCAGTAGGTCAGATAAACGGACTTTGCGTTATGGAAATGGGTGATTATACGTTTGGTATGCCTACAAGAATAACCGCAAGCACTTATACGGGAAAAGCGGGAATTGTAAACATTGAGAAAGAAGCGGAAATGAGCGGCTCAATACACGATAAGGGTATGCAGGTGTTGATCGGCTATTTGGGAGGAAAGTATGCTCAAAAATATCCGCTTACCTTAAGCTGCCGTGTGTGCTTTGAACAGAGCTATAACGGAGTTGACGGTGACAGTGCTTCATCTACGGAAACCTATGCGATTATTTCAAGTTTAAGCGAGTGTCCCATAAATCAGGAGCTTGCAGTAACGGGAAGTATGAATCAGAAGGGACAGATACAGCCTATAGGCGGAGTGACCTACAAAATAGAGGGCTTCTTTGATGTGTGCAGAGAAAGAGGACTTACGGGAAGTCAGGGGTGCATAATACCGTCTTCAAATGTAAAGGATCTTGTGCTTAAGGACGAGGTGGTGGAGGCTGTTAAAGAAGGAAGGTTCCATATTTATGCCATTGACACCATTGATGACGGCATAGAGCTTTTAATGGGCAAAAAGGCCGGTAAGCTCCTTGCAAGCGGAGGATACAGCAAGGGAAGCGTGCATTATCTTGTTGAAAACAAGCTTAAAAATTATTACAAAAAAGCAAGTGAAAACTAAGGAGGGGATAAGTAAATGAAGGACCCCAATACACATAAAAGAATAATGGAAGCAATGGTTTTGGTGGGAGCAATAATAACACTGTTTTCGTCATTTGCTTTAAAAGAGGCGGAAATGGGAATTGTAATTTCCGTTATGGGAGCTGTAATTGTATGTGCAGGCATAGTTTACGGAATTATAAAAGTAAGATGTCCTTACTGCAAAAAATTGCTTAACATAAGGTCTCCTTACAGAGAGGAGCACTGTTCTCACTGCGGCAAAAAATTGTAAAAGGATATACGGAGGTGTAAAATGAAAGTAAATAATGTTTCTCTTGATGCGGTTGCGGTAAAAGCGGCACAGTATCCTACAGACGGAAAGCCCGAGGTTGCTTTTGCGGGAAAATCAAACGTAGGGAAAAGCTCCCTTATAAATTCTATGGTTTATAGAAAGGCAATAGCAAGAACAAGTCAAAATCCCGGAAAAACCAGAACCATAAATTTTTATAATGTGGAGGATATGCTGTATTTTGTGGATCTGCCGGGATACGGATATGCAAAGGCGCCAAAAACGGAAATTGCAAAATGGGGCAAAATGATAGAAAACTATCTTTTAAAGAGAGAGGAGCTTAGGGCAATAATACTGCTTATTGACATAAGACACGAGCCGGGAGAAAATGACAGGCTTATGTATGAATGGCTTAAGCATTACGGATATAAAATAATCATTGTGGCTACAAAATCGGATAAATTAAAAAGAAGCCAGCTGCCAAAACACGTGGCAATGCTAAAGAAATCCTTAAATCTTGAAAAAGAGGACGTTCTTATTCCTTTCAGCAGTGAAAGTAAGGACGGAAGAGATGAGCTTTGGAGTGTTATTGAAGAGAATATAAAAAATTAATATTGTAAGGTTTACCTAAATCAAGCTCCTTTTTGCACAAATATAAGGAGCTTTTTTTGTAAATATTTAATAAATTTAATAAAAAATCAGTGAATTTATTGAAATTTTTTACAAAATGTAGTAAAATTAGTTTGTTTAATGAATATAACATCTTTTAAAGGGAGGAATTCGAATGAAATTAAGTTTAAGAAGATTCCTTAGCGGTTCCTTGGCTATGGTTATGGCTGTGGCAGGAATGACTATAGGAATGGCAACTAGTGCTATGGCGGCTGACCATCAGTACGGAACAGTAAATCAAACAAGCGCTAATGTTAAAGAGTGGGGCTTTACAACAAATATGCCTACAGGCTCAAATCAAACTCTTAGTGCGGGAGATACTGTAAACGGTATAACTTTCACGGATGTTACCGGTGGCGCAAACTTGAACAAGAGCGGCTACTTATCTGCAAAAGCAGGTGTTGTATTTAGTGTACC
Source organism: Clostridia bacterium (assembly GCA_030536675.1). Taxonomy (GTDB): domain Bacteria; phylum Bacillota; class Clostridia; order Lachnospirales; family CAG-274; genus Gallispira. The sequence goes on from JAUNPM010000068.1 coordinate 6,483, forward strand.
AGTTCCTGCAAACAGTACAGGTACAATTTATGTTAAAGCAACATCAGGTAATGCGTCAAGAAGTGTATCTTTTGTAGACGGTACAGAAACAAAAACATTAATAATGAATACATCTATAACAAATAATTCCGCAGCATTTACAGCAAGTGCAACATCAAAAGGTGCAATAGAGTTGACTGCTGCAGGCGGCGAATGTAAGATCGGTTTAATACAGATTACATTAGATGACGGCTTTTCTTTCGGAGAAGTAACCGAATATACTTGGACTCTTGACACAGCAGGCTTAACAAATGTTCCTGCAGAGGGACTTGATTTTGGCAATACAACAACTACTTCATTGTCAAATACATTAAGCTACAGCGGAACAGATTATGTATTAAAGGATGCTTATGAAACAATTTCAGATAGTACAGACGGTGTAACTGTTGACGGTACAAACGTAACAGTAAAGCCTACAGACGATTGGTTTGATGTTGTTGCTCCTAAGAATTATGTTTCTGTTGAGCCTACTGTAGACGGAAATACTACAGTTTATAATTTTGTACAGGCTGATAATACGGAAAAATATCTTATATCAGTAAATGACGCTTCAAAGTCTGCTACAACTGCTTATGCTGATTTTGGCGGAAAAGACGGAACAGACAATGACTGTTATGTAATATTAAGCACAGAGGGTGCAAAGCTTTACGATGATTCAGCTACAGCAGCAGCAAAGCTGGTTATTCCTTATTCAGCAAGCGAGGGTAAGGTTACTGTTTCAGGCAGTGTAACTCCTACAAACAATATAGGCGGAAAGTGGAAATTAGTTGACTTAGGCTGTGTATCAGTAAGTACAGACAATAGCAAAAATATTGTAATTACAAATGATAATTCTGCTGATTACAAAGACAATGCAGGTGTAGCTGTAAAGGGTCAGACTGTTACATACAGCGTAACAATTGATTTTGCTTCAAAGACAGCATCAGGTACTGTTACAAACGGTGCAACAACTAAGGAATTTACAAATGTTCCATTCGAAACGGTTGAAAATATGGGCTCAATTGCTTTCACAACAAATAACGGAAACAGCGTAAGCTCAGGCAATGACAGAGCATTAACCATTACTTCAGTTACAATTACAGCTGAAGAGGCTGAAGTATCTCCTATTACAAAAACAGATTCATATAACAAGGTTGCAGTATTAACAGACGGTACTAATAATTATGTAGTATCTGTTGTAAGCAGCAGTGATGTAGCAAGCTATGATTTAGTTTCACAGTATGTAAGCGATGGTGCATTGAATAGTTC
>JAUNPM010000069.1 GCA_030536675.1 Clostridia bacterium
AAACTGCTTTTAGGTTTCTTTCGTGAAGCTCTGTAAACATTCTTTCACAGTGTGTATGACCTCCCGCAAGGAATATTATTCGGTAATCCTTTTTTGCCATATAGCTTAAGTCTTCCGATATAAGATCCATATTGTTTTTTACAAGAGCGGCTGCTTTGACCTGAAAATCAACAAGCTCCTTGGGCTTATAGTCCTTAAGGGTAGTCATAAGGCTTGTCATAAGGACCGATCTGTTTTGCTCGATACGTGATATAATATCATCGTAGGTATATATCATTTTAAGCTGTCCCGGAAGCATTGTACCCTTGTCTATTCTGCTTTCAAGGCTGTTTACAAATTCACGTGTAATAAATTCACAGTGCTCGGATATTCTGTTTGGCTCATCTGCAAATATAAGAGGATCGTTGAAATAATCAATAAGTGTGCAGGTGTTGTCGTAAAAATAAGTAATAAATTTTTCTATACCGCTGAAGCTGCGGTGTGACGACAGCTTTTGAATTGTTTCCTCAACGGAAATTTTAAGACTGTCGGGTGGTGAGCTTATGCTGTTAAGCTCCTTTTCTATGTTGCTGACTGCGGTTTCAACGGCTTCGTCTTTGTAAACAAGCTCCCTCATAGGGTAAATTCTTATACTTTGTATGTTTTCAACGGAACGCTGAGAAACAGGATCCAGTATTCTTATGGAGTCTACCTCATCGTCCCATAGCTCTATTCTGACGGGATAGCTGCTTACAGAGGAATAAATATCAAGTATTCCTCCTCTGAGTGCAAACTGTCCCTGTCCCTCTGCCATTTCACATCTTTCATAGCCCATAAGAACAAGGTCACGGCTTATTTTGTTAATGTCTATCCTGTCACCTGTTTTTATATCAAATATAAATTCTTTAAAAATTTCGGGAGGCACAAGCCTGTCAAAAAGTGCCTCGGCTGAAAGGACAACGGTCAATTTTTCTCCGTTTATGATCTTGGATATTATATTAAAACGCTGTTTTATTATGTCAAGGCTTTTTACGTCTGCCCAATAGAAAATTATGTCCTTTGAAGGGTAGAGCATTACCCTGTCTTTCATAAAAAACTTAAGATCATTGTATATTTCCTTTGCCTTAAGCTCTGAATGTGTAATAACAAGCGATGAGTTTTCACATTCACTTAAAATGCCCGAAATAAGATGACATTTCTGCGCATCAATAACACCTGTTGTAAGGACAGGTGTTTTGTTATCGGTAATGTATTTTTTTAATTTAATAAAGTTTTTGTTTTCTTTCAAAAAATCATAAAATATGTTCATTTCAATTGCCTATTCCCTTTTTGTTATAGGTATTCATTGCACGGACGGGATCACCGTCTTTTATGATCATTGAAACGGCGTCACCTGCGTCTGTAATACCCTTTATTATATCTGTATTTTCTTCCTCGGTAAATTTGCTTAAAACATATTTTGCCAGATCCCAGTGAGGAGGCTTTTCGCCTACGCCTACTCTTACTCTTGTGAAATTGTCATAGCCCAGCTGATAAATAATGTTTCTTAAGCCCTTTTGTCCGCCGTCGCTTCCCTTGGCACGTATTCTTAAAGCGCCTACGGGCAAGTTTATGTCGTCACAGACAACAATAATGTCTTGGGGAGAAAGTTTATAGAAATTTACAAATTCTCTTACGCTTTCACCGCTTAAATTCATATATGTGAGAGGCTCTATAAATAAAACCTTTTCAAGACCTATTCTGCCTTCTCCCATGAGTGCCTTATACTTTTCTTTATTCATATCAATATTATAGTCATAGGCAAGTTTATTTATAACTTCAAATCCAACGTTATGTCTTGTCCATTTGTAATCTCTGCCGGGATTACCAAGTCCTATTACAGCTTTCATAGTTCATATACCTCCTGTATAAATTTGGACTGCAATATATAAAGTATATCACAAATTTTACAAATTTACAAAGTATAGATTAATATTTAATTACGTTTTTTAATAAAGTATGGATTTTTTTTAAAATTGTGGTAAAATTATCAATGTAAAATTGTTATTATAGGAAAAAGTCGGAAATTGCGGAAAGTTTTGTTAAACAATAAATTTAAAAGTATTGAAATAAATATAAATCTGTGTTATTATATTAGAATGTATTGTAAAAAGGAGGTTATGTTTTGAACAACAATAAATTAAGAAACATTTTTATGTATATTGCCATATTTGCTGTTATTGTGGTTGTGATAATGCTTAAAAACGGCGTAAGCACAACTTCGGAAAAGCCTGTGGAATATGCATATAATGATATGATTTCACAAATGGTTAATTCCGAAATTGACACTATTGAAATACAAAAGGATTCACAGGTAAGTGATTCGGGAATTGCTGTTGTGCACACGAAAAACGGTGAAACTTATGCCGTGCAGCTCCCAAGTGTTTCAGGTGTTATGGATATTGTAAACAGCTTGGCTGCTCAAAATGCCGTAAAGGTCAATACTATCACACCTTCAAAAACAGGAAGTATGCTTTCAATAGGTGCTACCGTAATAACGGTAATTATTGTTGCGGTGCTTATGTTTGTGCTTTTCCAGCAGATGAAAAACGGCGGAGGCGGCGGAAAGGTAATGAATTTCGGCAGAGCAAGAGCAAAGCTTCATACAGACGCAGACAAGAAGTATACATTTGATGATGTTGCGGGACTTGATGAAGAAAAGGCCGAGGTTCAGGAGGTCGTACAGTTCCTTAAGGAACCTAAGAAATTTACCGACTTGGGTGCAAGAATACCCAAAGGTATGCTTATGGTGGGACCTCCGGGAACAGGTAAGACCCTCCTTGCAAAGGCTATAGCAGGTGAGGCGGGAGTTCCGTTCTTCTCAATTTCAGGCTCAGACTTTGTTGAAATGTTTGTAGGCGTAGGTGCGTCAAGAGTAAGAGATTTGTTTGATCAGGCAAAAAGAAACACTCCCTGTCTTGTGTTTATAGATGAAATTGACGCAGTGGGACGTCAAAGAGGGGCAGGCCTTGGCGGCGGACACGATGAAAGAGAACAGACTCTTAATCAGCTCCTTGTTGAAATGGACGGCTTCGGTGTAAACGAGGGCATAATAATTATGGCGGCAACAAACAGACCCGACATACTTGACCCCGCTCTTTTAAGACCGGGCAGATTTGACAGACAGCTTGTTGTAGGCGCTCCCGATGTTAAGGGCAGAGAGGCTATATTAAAGGTCCACGCAAAGGGAAAGAAAATGGCTTCCGATGTTGACCTTAAGGAAATTGCACAGACTACACAGGGATTTACGGGTGCTGACCTTGAAAATCTTTTGAATGAGGCAGCTTTGCTTGCCGCAAGAAAAAATCAAAAGGTCGTTACGCAGCAGAACATAAAGGATTCATTCATAAAAGTGGCTTTGGGCACGGAAAAGAAGTCAAAGGTCATAACGGAAAAGGAAAGAAAAATTACTGCTTATCACGAAGCGGGACACGCAATATTGTTTGAAAAGCTGCCTGAATTAAGTCCTGTGCATACTGTTTCCACAATACCTGTAGGCAGGGCAGGAGGATATACTATGCCTATGCCTAAGGATCAGGGCTTTGAGTTTAAAAAGGAAATGGAAGAACGAATTGTGGCTACATTCGGCGGAAGAGCCGCAGAGGAAATCATATTCGGTGATTTTACTCAAGGTGCAAGCGGTGATATTGAACAGGCTTCAAAGACTGCAAGAATGATGGTTACAAGATACGGTATGAGTGAAAAGCTGGGACCTATATTATACGGTGACGAAAATCACGATGTTTTCCTTGGAAAGGATATTGGACACGGCAGAAATTACGGTGAAAAGACTGCAACGGAAATTGATGAAGAGATAAAGAGAATAATTACTTGGGCACACAATAAGGCTCTTGAGATACTTTCTTCCGATGTTGAGGCTCTTCACAGAACTGCCAAGCTCCTTATTGAAAGAGAAAAGGTTTCAGGTGATGAGTTCAGAGCCTGCCTTAATCAGGTTGGTGAATTTGCCCCCGCAGCCGATGTAAACAAAGAAAATGCGGAAGAGGAAAAGAGGGAAACGGAAGAATAATTGATCTTAAAGGTTGGTTGTTCACCGTGCACAAAAAATAATGTCTTTTGATGACATTTACAAAAGGGTCATTTTGATTTAATATTATAGCCATAGAAGGCAAGGATGTTTAATGTTACTTTTAACATTTAACATCCTTTTTTTATTTATTTAAGTCGGAGGTAGTATATATGGAATATGAAGTTCAAAAACATTTGCATTATGCGGGAATACCCAGTTTTAATTTATATCCTGCAACACGGGAGCTTGATGATGTGGATATTGCAATTATGGGTGTGCCTTTTGACAGCGGAGTTACAAACAGACCCGGTGCACGTTCAGGCCCTCGTGCCATAAGAAATTGCAGTCAGCTTACAAATTGCTTTAGCTATCCATGGGATTATAAAATAAGCAATGAGGCTAAAATAATTGATTACGGAGATGTAGGCTATTATGTGGGAGCACAGACTACACAGTTTATGCTTGATGAAACCTATAAGCACGCTAAGAGAATATTAAGCGGAGGAAGTAAGCTCCTTACGCTTGGAGGAGATCACACCATTCCATATGGTATGGTGAGAGCTGCAAGTGAAAGGTTTGGAAAACTTGCTTTGCTCCATTTTGATTCACATCAGGACAGCACACCAAGTGAAAACGGAAATGTATCTCACGCTAACTTTGCTTATGATCTCCAGGCCGAAGGCTGCATTGATCCCAGCCGTTCCGCACAGGTGTTTATACGTACTGAAATGACTGAGTGTGGATATAATATTTTCTATGCACAGGACGCAGTATTTATGGATATGGAGGAGCTTGCAGATAAGCTTAAGGCTATTGTGGGAAATATGCCTGTCTACATTACATTTGATATAGACGCACTTGATCCTTCCGCAGCTCCCGGAACAGGCACACCTGTTATAGGAGGTCCAAGCACTGCTCAGGTAAGAAAGCTCTTGTATAATCTTAAGGGCATCAATGTGGTTGCGGCAGATTTGGTAGAGGTCCTTCCCGCCTATGACCACAGTGAAATAACGGCTCTTGCAGCAGCAACCGTTGCCCAAGACCTGTTATACTTAATGTACGATGAAAAAAGAAAGACAAATAACTGAAATTAAAAACAACAATATTAATAAATAATTACAATCAATAAGGAGGAAACAACTATGAAGCTTAAAAAGAAATTGTTATGTTTGACTATGGCTGCTCTTATGACTGTGGGAATGGCAGGCTGCGGAGGAAGCGGTGAGAATGGAGAAACTGCAAGCAACGGAGAGGAAATAACATTAGGCACAACATCATGGCCTACCAATATGTTTTTTTATCTTGCGGAGGAAAAGGGCTTTTTTGAAGAAAACGGCGTTAATGTAAGTATTCAGGACTTTTCATCAACTACCGAAAGCACCAATGCTTTTGTGGGAGGCAAACTTGATTTTTGTACATTTGCTTCTTCCGAAACAATATCACCCTTCTTTCAGGGAGCTGATATGTCTGTTGTTCTTGAGACTGATAAGTCTAACGGCTGTGAGGGGCTTGTTGCCACCTCTGATATAAAAAGCGTTGCGGATCTTAAGGGAAAGACTGTTGCCACTCAGCTTTACAGTGTAGACCATATGTTTTTGCTTACTTTACTTGAAGAAAACGGTATGACGGAGGATGACATAAACATTGTTGATATGTCAATACAGGAATCGGGAAATGCCTTTGTTGCAGGTCAGTGTGACGCTGCCTGTATTTGGGATCCTTATTTCTCTCAGGCTAAGGCTGCGGGAGGCACCGAATTGTTTTCATCAGCAGATAACCCTGATTTGATAACCGATGTTTTGTGTGCATCAAAAGAGCTTTGCAGCAGCAATCCCAAGGCTGTAAAGGGAGTTATACAGGGCTTCTTTGATGCTGTTGATTACTGGAAGGCAAATCCCGATGAGGCTAATGCATTTATGGGAGAAAAATTGGGAGTAGACGGTGAAGAATTTGCAAATGAGGTTGCGGGACTTATAATTTCCGACCCCGAAAGCTGCAAGGAAGCATTTACAAAGGCTGATGACTACAGCTATTGGGGATATACACAAAATACAATAAGAGATTTTATGTATAAGCTGGGCGTCCTTGACAGCAATGAAAAGGACTGCGGTGAATTAATTGATTCAAGTTTTATAAATGAGATCGCTCAGTAATTTAATGTGACTTAAGAGGAGCTGATAAATGCTTTTGTGTGTTTATCGGTTCCTTTTTTCCTTTCAATAATATGGAAAATTATTTATATTGCCATTGTAAAAATATGTTGTTATAATTAATTTGTGCAAAAGCATATGGGTAAAAAAGTTAATTGGAATATGAGGTGGAAAATTTGAATTGTGAGGACTTATTAAATATTAAAGAGATCCGCAGCGGTATAAAGCTAGTGGCGGGAGAAGTAGGCATTCACAGAAATGTGCGGTGGATATATTTTGCCGACTGTATGCAATGTCTTGATGAAGGCATTGATCCCGCAGAGCTTATACACGGGGAGGAGCTTGTAATAATTACAAACAAAAGCCTTACGGACTATGATGACAAAATTACGGATATGATAAAGTCTATGTTTCCAAAAAATATTGCGGCGCTTGTTATTAATGAGGGTCAAATTTCGGAAAATATAATAAAGTATTGTAATGATGTAGAGCTTCCCCTATATGAGCTGTCGGTGAACCTGCATCTTATTGACTTTACACAGATAATATGCAAGGTTCTTGTGGAAGAGGAAAGCAAAATAAATTCAAGGGAAAGAATATTAACTTCAATACTTTATTCCGAACAGCCTGATACTGATGATATTGTGAAGCAGGCAAATTATCTGGGCGTCAATTTATCGGGACCTTACAGAATAGCAATAATGAAAATATGCAATAAAATGAGCGGAGAATACAGTGATGAAGGATACCTTATAGAAATGAGAAGAAATATTAAAAAGCAGGTGGAAAATGAATTCAGGCTTCACGGTCTGGGGAAAATGCTTATACATTCTCAAATAAACCATATTGTTGTAATGTTTCCTTCGGAGCTTTTCAGCAAGGATCTTGTCATTTCCATATTCAATAATATTATTAAAAAGGTACATTCAAGATACAATGTTGTTATAAAAACAGGTATCGGTTCGGCTTATGAATACATAGAAGAGCTTAAAAACAGCTACAGAGAGGCAAATAATACATTGCAGATAATTAAAATAGCGGAAAATGAAGAGAACGTATATTTTTATGAGGATATAGGAATTTATTCAATTATTTCTCAGGTCAAAAACGGAAAATTCCTTGATGATTATGCTGCAAGCAGAATAGGCAAGCTTATTGAAGCGGATATAATACAGGAGGGGGAGCTTTTAAAAACTCTTGAAACATATATCAACTGCAACTGCAATGCAAATGCCGCCGCCGAAATCCTTTACATACACAGAAACACAATGAGATACAGACTTGACAAAATAAAGAAAATATTGGGAAGCAATATAAATGATTTGTCTGTATGTCTTGAGCTTAAGCTAGCCATTATAATAAAGAAATTCAGGGACAACAGGATAGAGTGAAAAAAGGAGCTGTATATATAACGGCGGAAAATCACTGTGCACAGGGCACAATAATAATTATGAATGAGATCCATTGAAAAAAATTATGAAAAGTATATACTATATTACATAGAGAACAATCTCTTTTGACGAGGACGCCCAATAAAGGCGCCCTTT
>JAUNPM010000070.1 GCA_030536675.1 Clostridia bacterium
AATTTAAGTGACTGCACTGTAGGTATCATAGGTACGGGAAATATAGGACAGGCTGTTATAAAAAGACTTTGGGGATTTGGGTGTAAAATACTTGCCTATGATCCTTATGAAAAAGAAGAGGTTAAAAAAATTGCTCAATATGTGGATTTTGATACTCTTATTAAAAACAGTGATATTATATCTCTTCACAGTCCCGGTTCCGATGAAAATCATCATTTAATAAATAAGTCTGTATTTGATAAAATGAAAGAAGGAGCAATAATTATAAATACTGCAAGAGGCAGACTTATAGATACTGACAGTCTGATAGACGCTCTTGAAAGCAAAAAAATAGGTGGAGCTGCTCTTGATGTGCTGGAATATGAGGACGGACTTTATTATGCTGACAGAATGGGTGATGTGATAGTCAACAGAAGAATGGCTGTGCTGAGGTCTTTTCCGAATGTAATTCTTACTCCCCATACTGCTTTTTATTCCGAAAGAGTTGTTTCGGATATGGCTGAGAAAACAATAAAATGTGTTTTGGATATGGAAAAGGGAAATGAAAATCAGGACGTAGTTGTTCCGTACAAGGGGCAGAGAATATAAGGCAAATGAGTTAAATAAAGAAGCCGTTTACAAATATATTATTGTGTATTTGTGAACGGTTTTTTTATGCCGTCATTACGATAAAATTAAAAATCATTGACAAAAACATACGTCTTTGATATAATATAAAAAAGAGAACGTGTGCGCGCACGGATATGTAGGAGGTATTTTATGAAAAGAAAGTTGATATCTGTTTTGACTGCGGGAATAATGACAGCTGTATTGTTGTGCGGCAGTGTATATGCGGAAGAAAGTAAAATTGTTGCTTTTCCAGGCGCTCAAGGGGGAGGTATGTATACAACAGGGGGAAGAGGCTGTGAGGTGTATATAGTGGACACTCTTGAAGATTACGATCCCGATACGGAGGAACCTATTAAGGGCTCTTTTCGTGACGCTGTAAGCGGCGATAACAGAATGATAGTTTTTAATGTGGGCGGTGTAATTGAGCTTAAAAATAAGCTGAATATTACAGACAGAAAAAATTTGACTATTGCAGGACAGACGGCACCGGGAAACGGAATAACAATTTACGGATATGAAACAAATTTGAGCAGATCGGAAAATATAATAATAAGATATATACGTTTTAGAGCAGGTGCAAAAAATGTCCACCAAGGGGATTCAATGGATGCTATATGGGGCAGAAGTATGAAAAATATTATGATAGACCATATTTCAACCTCGTGGTCAACAGATGAAACAATGTCACTTTACAGAGCAGAAAATATGACCGTTCAATGGTCAATGATCGCAGAAAGTCTTACTATGTCAGGGCATACAAAGGGCAGACACGGATACGGTGCTATATGGGGAGGAGTGAACACCACATATCATCATAATCTTATAGCAAATCATACCTCACGTAATCCACGTTTCGGAGGAGGGACCGTTGAGGCTGATGATAATGAACACATTGCACAGTTTGATGTGAGAAACAATGTAATATATAACTGGGGCTACAATACGGCTTACGGCGGAGGAAGAGGTAAGGTAAACTTTGTGTATAATTATGAAAAGCCGGGAAACGGAACAAGAGAAAGCGTCATAAGCCGAGTAATTGACTGCGGTGAAAAGGATAAGCCGGGTTGGTTCTATGTTTACGGCAACGTAATTGAGGGAAATGAAGAGGTAACAAATGATAACAGTAAGGGAATATATATTTCCGAGGCGGCAAAGGAAAGCACAGTTATTTCTGACGTACCTTTTGAAGTAGAGGGAACGGAAAGTATAACTACGGATACTCCTCAAGAGGCTTACAACAAGGTATTGGCACAGTGCGGCGCTACATATCCTAAACGTGACGCTCTTGATTCAAGAATTGTGAATGAGGTAAGAGAGAACAAGGGACGTTTTGCAAACAGAGATGAAGAAGTGGGAGGTCTGCCTTATAATGATGAGGTCCACAGAGATGAGGGCTTTGATAAGGATCGTGACGGTATCCCTGATGAATGGGAAGAAGCTAACGGGCTTGACCCAAACGATCCAAAGGACAGCAGCGGATACACAGGTGATGGATATACATATATTGAAAAATATATAAATTCTCTTGTTGATGTTAATTATGCTCCACAAAATCCTTATATATCCCTTGAAGCTCCTCATAACAATGCAGTAGTAAATAAGGGTGAGGATATTAAAATAAGTGTAAATGCAAAAAGTGAGGCGGGAATTGAAAGAGTTGATTTTTATAACGGGGATAATGTAATAGGAACAGCGTATAATGCCCCATATGAAATGATATTAAAAGGTCTTGAGGACGGAAGCTATTATATTTCCGCAAAGGCAGTGGATAAAAACGGACTTGAAACACAGGCTACAGCATCAGCAGTGCATATAAACAGCACCGAGGGAAGCGGAGAGTGGATAAGCAGTGACATAGGAGCTCCGAAAATAAAGGGAACTGCCTCACTGAATGAAGATGTAATGACAGTTAAGGGTGCGGGAAAATTTGAAAGCAACATTGATACGGGGCATTTTGTATATAAGGAGCTTGAAGGCAGTGGTTCAATTACCGTAAAGGTTGACAGTATGACACCTGTTGATAATCACGCTTTTGCGGGAATAATGATAAGAGAAAGTATGGCGCAGAATTCAGTGACGGTAGCGGCAGGTATTTCACATACAAAGCCTTACAGCTGGAAAGAAAAAGATGAGCAAACAGGCAAGGAAACCACTTATTACAGAAATGCTTTCAGCACTTATATGGTAAGCAGAAGAAATACAGGCGGCAACATAAATGATATGGATGAAAATTTAGATTCACCTGAAAGCGCCCAAAAGTCGGGTGTTCAGCTTATAAATGACATTGCTTTTAAAGACCTTGATGAATTTTTGGGATATTATTTAAAGCTTGAAAGATCGGGTGATTTGTTTATTTCATATATTTCTCCCGACGGAAATGAATGGACAAAGCTGGGGGAGATGAAAGTTAAAATGAAAGACAAGGTTTTAATAGGTATGGCTGTTGACGGAAATAAGGTTGACAATAATTTAAACAATTTAAATACCGTTAAGTTTTCAAATATAGAAGTGAAAGGAAATATAAAATAGGTGACAATATGAATGTATACAGAAATCCTGTGCATAGAGGCTTTTTCCCCGATCCTGCCGTTGTAAGAGTAGGTGAAGATTATTACAAGGTCAATTCTACGTTTCAGTATTTTCCTGCAATAGTTATATCTCACTCACGTGACCTTGTTCATTGGGAAATAATAGGTCACGCAATAACGGAAAATGAATATTTGGATCTGTCTGAAACTCTTGATTCAAGAGGTATATGGGCGCCTGATATTTCGTATTATAATGGAAAATTTTATATAATGGCTACGTTGAGATTTAACGGAAATGACAAAGAAGAAGGACCTTTACGCTGTCAGCTTTTAATGACGGCGGAAAGCGCTGAAGGACCTTATTCAAAGCCTGTAGTACTGCCTGTTGACAACATAGACCCGTCTCATTTTGTTGATGATGACGGGAAGCATTATATGATAATTGCTCCCGGTATCACTGTTGTGCCTTTAAGTGATGACTGTACCAAAGTAACGGGAGAGCCTGTGCAGGTGTGGGAAGGCACAGGTGAAAGATGTCCCGAAGGTCCTCATATACTTAAAAAGGACGGTTGGTATTATGCCATTGTAGCAGAAGGGGGCACAGGCTACGGTCACGGAATAAATGTGGGAAGAAGTAAAAATTTATTCGGACCATATGAAAGCTCGCCTTATAACCCTGTTATGCGCCAGACTGACAGTGAGGCTGAAATACAAAGAGCAGGTCACGGCTGCTTGGTGGAAACTCAAAAGGGCGACTGGTGGTGTATGTATTTGTGCGGAAGAAGAAACGGAGGAAATTACACAACTCTCGGAAGAGAAACGGCGCTTGATCCGGTGTATTGGACTGGTGACGGTTGGTTTGTTATAAATGACGGCAAGCCAAGTGTGGAAAATGTAATGTCATTGCCTAAGGTAACATATGAAGAAAGCAAGTGCGATGACTTTAATGAAAGCAGGCTTTCTCTTATGTGGGAATGGGTGAGAAATCCCGATAAAAATAATTATTCATTAACCGAAAGAAAGGGCTTTATGAGATTATACACGGGAGGAAGTCCCTTGTATGATGTAAGTGCAAAAAATACTCTTGTGAGAAGAGAGCAGGAGCTTGAATTTACGGCGGAAACAAGAGTTGAGTTTGCTCCCGAATATGAAGGTGAACAGGCGGGAATGGTATGTTATTATGCCACAAACACATATATAAGATTTGGTATTGTATATAATAAGGAGTGGCATTTGGAGCTTGCTGTAAACAGAAATAAAGGTTATGAGGAGATAATAAAAACAGAGGAAATAAATTGTTCCGACATAATTTTAAAGGTTGAGGTCAAGGGGCTTACAAGAAAATTTTATTATAAATTGGATAATAAATTTATACACTTTGCGACTGTTGAAAACTGTATTTTCCTTTGTGATGAGGGTGTGCCGGGCGACAGAAAAAGGCACACGGGTACATTAACGGGAATTTATGCCTGCGGAGGCAAGGGCAGAAGTGCCGCAGATTTTGACTATTTTAATTATTATGATTAAATTATAAAGAGGTTTGCTGAATTTTAAAATTTTTCGGCAAACCTCTTTAAAGGTTAAAGTTATTTATATTTTATGCTGCCTTACCGTTAAGGCGCAGAGAGTCATATCTGTAATAGTTTAAGTTACGAAGTGCTATTTCGGCATCCTTGAAGGAGGCTGCGTTTTTAAAACTGCTTACACATTTTGTAATGTATTCCTTTTCTGCATCTAATATATTTCTGTATTGTGAGCCTGAAATACTTTTACCGTTTAATTTTACTGTTGCTGCGTTTGCGGGATCTCCGTTTGTGTAATAAGCATAATTCCTTATGCAGGAATAAATGTCATTTGCAATGTTAATATATTTTCTGTCTGCACTTGTCTTTGCTAATGATTTCCAAGTGTCATACATTTTGCTTTGATATGTACTTGTGTACTTCGTGCTTTTAAGTGTTTCGGGAGAAAGATCACTTGTAAGTGTTGAAAGATAATCATCAACGGTTGTTTTCACTGACGGAGTAATGTCATCAAATTTATACTGTGAATCTGTTGTGCTGTTTATATCGGTAACGGGAGTAAATTCTCCTATTTTTGAAAGCTTTTCATTTAATATATCACAGTTTACCACTCTTACATACATTCCCGAAGTTACGTTTATGGTTACGCTTTCTTCATCTGAAGTAAGGTACTCAACTGTTTTTGTTGTGTCGGGAAGTCCTACGCTTATATAGGCTACAGATGAATAAGGACTGAGCTTAAATGTCAAATGACCTGTTTTAATATGAGTTCCTGCCTTAAATGCAGAGCTTCTACATCGTCAATAGGTATTGCGTAAGCACTTGAAAGATCCAAATAATTATCCTTTTCAACCTTTACAATATCGCAATAGCTGAAGTACTTGCTGTATATATATCTTTTGCCGCTTGTGCCCACATTGCCGTCTTTACCGTATCTGTATAAATAGCCTATTTTTTCGGGATTTGCAAATACTACGTATTCTCCCGCAGGCATATCCACTCCAATGTGATAAGTACCCGGTTTATAGTATTCATCGTAGTTGTACATTGGATTTGTGGTGGTTTCCGTTGTGGATTCGGTGGTTGTTTCAGATGTAGATTCCTCCGTTGTCAATTCCGTAGTGGTTTCCGTTGAGGTTTCTGCTTGGTAAAGAGGACTTGTAATGTAAACCGTCTTTGATTCTGCGTCCCAGTTTACGGTACAGCCTAAGGATTCGGCGGCATATCTTGCAGGTATAAACGTTCTGCCCTCTATAATTACGGGAGCACTGTCCATTGAAGTATCAACATTGTTTATTGATAAAATTGTGCTGTTAAGAGTCATAACGGCAGTTATTCCGCTTTTTGTACCGGTAATTGTTTTTGTTTCGCTGTCCCAGTCAACTTGTGCGCCTAAGGCTTCAAATATTGTTCTTACGGGAACCATTGTTCTGCCTTCTATAATTTGAGGTGAAACGTCTGTTTCTATTTCCGTATTATCTATTATAATTTTTATGCTGTCATCGGCAAATGCTTGGACAGCAAATAAAGACGAAAGGACCAATATTAATATTGCTGTAAATTTTTTCATAAAATACCTCCATTGTATAAATTTTAATTATAGTATAATATAGAAATAATTATATGTCAAATTAAAAAAATTAACTTAATAAATATGTAATTATTATTTATGTAAGTATTAAACATAGTATAATAATGTAAGAAAATAAAGTTGTACATATAAAATTTTGACTTAAATGTTTGTACATTTTTACTTATTGAATAAAATGTTGTAATATGGTATATTTAACGTATGTGCATAATATAGGAGGATATAAATTAAATGAGTTATAAGAAAAAAATTGCAGGTTTGATTTCGGGTGTTATGACAATATCTTTATGTATAAGCGCCTATGGAGCTACAATAAAAATAAATGATAAGGTTCTTGAAAGTGATGTTGAACCTCAGATCATAGATGGCAGAACAATGGTTCCCGTAAGAGCAATATTTGAAGGTATGGGGGCAACCGTAAATTGGGACGCCGAAACTAAAACCGTTACAGGCAAATTAAATGATATTACAGTTAAAATGGTAACAGGTGAAAAAAATATGACTGTTAATAATAAGCAGATCAATATTGACGGTTCGGTAATGATAATAGACAGCAGAACTTTTGCTCCTGCAAGATATGTTGCCGAGGCTTTTGGTTATGATGTAAGCTGGAATGAAGAATCCAAGGAAGTATTGATAAATGACAAGGCTGTAAGTGGGACGGCTGTTGAAAAAGCAACAAATGTTACAACTGCCGCTGTTGAAAAGTCTACTGAAACTACAACAGCAAAAGCAAAGGAAGAAACTAACGTAAATAAAACGGAAACCACAAGTGTAAAGGCGGCAGATACAAAGAAAGGGGAAACGACTACAGCAAAAGCGGAAAACAAAACTACGGTTACTACTGAGGGTACAACGGAAACAACAACACTTTCTGCTGCACAGATATTAAATAGCAGCCCTGTTCAGGGAGTAACAAATAAATTGTATAAACTTATAAAAAATGATATAAGTTTAGCTTTTAAAAATTACTATGTAGGAGGAGCATCATCAAACGGCAGATTTCAGCCTGCTACATCTTCAAAGCTTATGGACGCATGGGAATTAGCAATTACAACCGATGAAGATAAGACCTATGTTGCTCAAAGTAAAATTGTGTATCAAAATATAGTGACTACTTGTAAAAAAATCGACCAGAGAAAAGAGAAAAACTTTGGTAGCTCTTCCGTTGCAACATATTGCACTGAAAGGAAGGACAAGCTGGAGGAACTTATAAATACGTATTTTGCATCGACTAATGTTGAAGAAGCCAAGAAAAATGCGGAAGCAATTAAAAAGTTTGCAACAGCTACATTGAATAAATAAAAATAAAGTAAAAAAGAACCTTAATCAGACTGTCAATAAACCTATTTTTATTAAAAAATTTGAATAATTGTAACATACA